>CAZBEJ010000110.1:0-1502 GCA_964490915.1 uncultured Gammaproteobacteria bacterium | reverse complement strand
TCTCACGAGTTTTCCTGAGCGATTCTTTATTGCTGTATCCGAGCATATATACTTCACCGGTTTTATAATCCTGGATAATGGTCGGTATTAATTTTTCCATATTAGTTTTGTCGAATTGATAGTTGTTTGTTTGCCAAATATTTTTTTAAATCTTTAATTTTTATATCTTTGGAATGGAATAAAGAAGCGGCTAAGGCTGCGTCAGCTTCACCTTTGGAAAATATATTGTAAAAATCCTGTTTATTGCCTGCTCCGCCTGAAGCAATGACCGGAATATTGACTGATTCTGATATTTTTTTTGTTAATGCTATATCGTAGCCTGATTTAGTTCCGTCACGGTCCATACTGGTCAAAAGAATTTCCCCGGCACCGAGTTTAACCGCTTTTTTAGCCCATTCAACCGCATCTATGTTTGTTCCTGTTCTTCCACCGTTTATGTATATTTCCCACGAATTCTTATTTTGTTTCGCATCTATTGCAAGCACTATGCATTGGTTTCCGAATATATTGGCGCAATCGGTGATAAGTTGAGGATTTTGCACCGCTGCGGAATTTATAGACACTTTATCGGCGCCTGCCAAGAGAATAGATCTCATATCGTCAACGGAACTAATGCCTCCTCCAACGGTAAAGGGGATGAAGATTTGTCTGGCGACTTCCTCAACGACTTTAACGATCGTTTTCCGGTTATCGCAGGATGCGGTAATGTCGAGAAAAACCAGTTCGTCAGCTCCCTGGTCGTTATAATATTTTCCCAGTTTTACCGGGTCTCCGCTATCGCGCAGTTGCAAAAATTTAAAACCTTTTACTACCCGACCTTGATCGACATCGAGACAAGGAATAATTCGTTTAGCCAACATATTCAATCGCCTCCTTTAAATTTATTTTTCCTTCATATAGAGCTTTACCAATTATTACTCCGTCAATTTTCATCTTGTTTAACTTTTTTAATTGCTTTATAGATGAAATTCCTCCTGCGATAATGAGCTTCATTTTTATTTTTTTTCTTGCTATTTCAATTCTTTCATAGTCAGGTTCTATCAAAGTTCCATCTCGGTTTATATCTGTGACAATAATAGTATATACTCCGATTTTTTCTAACCGTTTAATCGATTGAACCAGATTAAGATCGGTTTTCTGTAGCCATCCTTTTTTCATCAGAGTTCCATCATTTACATCCAAGGCAACAATTATTCTATCGCCGTATAATTCGATGATTTTATTCATTCGATCAATATTTTCCAAAGCTATTGTACCGACGACAATCTTATGTACTCCGAGCATGTACAATCGTTTAATCGATTGTACATTTCTGATTCCGCCTCCCACCTCAAGAGGTATCTGAACTTTTTTAATTATTTGTTTGATTATTTCAGTGATTTTAGGTTTTCCTTCCCTGGCTCCATCAAGATCAACCATGTGAATCATTTTTGCTCCCTGATTTTTCCAGTTCAAAGCCATTTCAATAGGATCGTTGCTATAAATAGTCTCTTTATCGTAAT
>CAZBEJ010000109.1:0-1528 GCA_964490915.1 uncultured Gammaproteobacteria bacterium | reverse complement strand
GATCTTTTCGGAAAAGGATTCGATTATAAAAAAATCCTCAAATCCAGAACAGTCACTCATATAGAAGTCGCCGACATGGCTGACGTATTTGTCATCGCGCCCGCAACCGCAAATACTATCGCAAAACTCGCTCACGGTATTGCTGATGATTTTCTTACTACGGTTATTTTGGCAGTAACCGCCCCCATCATTGTCTGTCCTTCTATGAATGTGAATATGTGGAATAATCCGGTTGTCCAAGAAAACATCGCGTTATTGCAAAAACGTGATTTTGATTTCGTCATGCCGGTTTCAGGCATGCTTGCATGCGGATACGAAGGAACGGGAAGACTCGCTGAGGTCAAAGATATAAAAAAAGAAATCTCTCATCAACTTAACCGAACCAGTTCTCTGAAAGGAAAAAAAATCATCGTGACTGCAGGCGGCACAATGGAAAAAATTGATGAAGTTCGGTACATAACAAATAAAGCATCGGGAAAAATGGGAGTTGCGATCGCCGAAGAATGTTATCTTCGCGGAGCTGATGTTTTATTGTTACGATCAAAAAACTCAGTACGGCCTCGGTATCTCATGACAGAAAAAATTTTCACAGATTCCGAAGATCTTTTATCTTTGGTTAAACAACATGCAAAAGACTATGATGTTGTTTTCCATACCGCAGCTGTTTCAGATTTTAAAGTCCGTCATCCGCTCCACGGAAAATTATCGAGTAAAATACCTGTTGCTTTAACATTACAACCAACCGTTAAAATCATAGACCAAATCAAAAACCTCAATCCAAAAATCAAATTGATCGCATTCAAGGCAGAATACGGTCTTCCTGAAAAAAAACTCGTTCAAGCAGCTCTGCAGAAATTACAAGAATCAACCGCTGATGCAATCGTTGCCAATGACGTCAGTAGAAACGACCGGGGATTCGAGTCGGATATGAACGAAGTTTCTATCATTTTGCCAGACGGCTCTGTAAAACATATTCCGCACGCTTCAAAAAAAGAAATTGCCAGGCAGACTATAATATACATATATAGGAAATTATTCTCCCAGTAGTTTTCCTATCTGTCTTTTCAGACTGGATTCTCCATCAACGTCATTCGCAATAACCGTGTACGGAATATGTGGTTTGTCGAAATTCATGCACATCTCCCTTGCCTGTTCCGGATCAAGCGGATAACCGTTTCTATCCCGAAGTCTCTTTTCCCGTATGCTGTTTTTCGTCTGTACGAGTAAAAATCCGGCTCCGGGATACAGCTGCATTAACTCTTTCCTGTGCTTTTCCCTGATAAACGTCTGCGAAACAACCAGATCCGGATATTTCCGTACCAATTTCCGTATCGTTTTCATCATATTTTGGAAAAATCTGTCCCTCATCCCGTCGGTAACCTCCAACGTATGCCTGATCGTGTAATCCATATCTTTCGGCATATCATCATCTCCCTCATATATGTAATAACCGAAATACTTTTTGAATATTTGACCAACATATGTTTTTCCCGCTCCGGGATAGCCGAAAATCACGAATATTCTCATA
>CAZBEJ010000108.1:0-1540 GCA_964490915.1 uncultured Gammaproteobacteria bacterium | reverse complement strand
GCAGCCTTTTATTTCTATCTTCCATTCCTCACCCTGTATTATCAGGCACGGGGGCTTAATCTGCTACAAATCAGTTCCCTGCAAAGCATTATCATAGGTATAACATTCTTTGCAAATATTCCTACCGGCATTTTTGCAGACAAATTCGGCAGGAGAAATGCAATAATCGTTTCACTCGCCCTCCAGTTGACCGGGGAAGTTTTGTTTTTTTTCGCACGTTCCTATCCGGCATTCATCGCAATTGCCTTTATTGCGGGACTCGGATTCTCGTTTACCATCGGATCCGTATCTGCTCTCATGTTTGACAGCCTGAAAGAGGAGAATAGGGAAAACGAAATGGGCAAGGCAACCGGAACGCGTATGTCTGTTGAATCGGCCGCCCGCATTATAGCTCCTTTCCTGGGAGGTTTAATTATCGTATAGTTCACAATCAATCATTTTATGTCGCTCATTATCCTCACCATAATTTCCGTACTCATGGGATTCCTGTTGACGTTTTTCCTTAAAGAACCGAAAAAAGAAACCGCTGCTGAAAACAAGAAAAATTCATTGGCTCTTTTTAAGAGTGGGATTCTGTTGTTTAAGAAAAATGCAAATTTCAGGCGAATTGTATTGCTTTCCCTGTTCACCAATCCCTTAATTCCATATCTTTTCATCCTTTATCCTCCATATTTCCTCAAGGCACACGTACCGCAAATCATGTTCGGATTAGCATTATCTGTTGGATCGATTTTTACGTTAATTGGCAATAAATATGCATATTTATTCGAAAAAAAATTGGGTGTCTGTAAAGGAATTTTTGTGGCGACCATTTTACCGGCTATCCTCTATTTCAGTCTTGCATTTTTTTATCAACCGGTTCTGTCTTTTATTTTGTTCTGTTTAATATATCTGCCGAGTGGTTTACAGGATCCCTTGTTTACCGACTATCAAAATCGCCATATCGAATCTGAAAACAGGGCAACGGTTATTTCTTTGGTTAGCATGCTCAATAATGTGTACATTGCCTGTGTCGGATTACTCATCGGGTTCCTTGCCGATAAATCGTTGAATATTGCTTTCATTGGCATCGGTATTATTATCCTTACAAGTTCATTCATTTTCAGGATAAACGAAAAACATGTTATGGTATTATGACTAATCAAAGGGGGGTATATGAAAAAAAGGATAAAAATCTGGATCAGGCGCTATGGTCCTGCGGAAATCATTGCTGTTTTTGGTGCATTAATCGGTGGTACAGTAATTAATATTTTATCTCACAATGCACTACTTACAGCATTGGGTGGAACATTGTCCAAACTTGTGCGTAATTTGCTTCTTGAATTCGGACCAGCAGAGTATTTGGATAGTTTTGTCATCAGACCATTTTATATGTATATTTTTCCAAAAATATTCAATAATCTTGTGCTTGGTCTCATTATTGGTAAATTTGCTGCCGATATCACGTTCTATATTCCTACGATTATTTCATTCGAACTGAAAAATAAATTTCTGAAGGATTGATTTTAATCTCGACTGGAAATCAAAACCGATTTCCTCT
>CAZBEJ010000107.1:0-1547 GCA_964490915.1 uncultured Gammaproteobacteria bacterium | reverse complement strand
CAGAAAATCTTCTCCCAATGTAATAAGATCCAATTTCAGCTTATATTTTTTTTCAACCGCATATAAGAGGTCCCAGACGGTATATTTTTCCTTAAGCAAGAAATACAGATCTACATAATCCTTTACCGCGGGTTGCAGATTGGTAAGCATGAGTTTATTTGCACCAATGTCCCGGGAACTGTCCACCGTTATGCCGTTACATACCGTACCTTTTTCAATGCGAGGATAGGGAAAATGGAGAAAGTCGATTTTTAAGAGCTCGTTCCCGTATTGAAGCTGAAACAACAGAACCGTTTCTTTTTTTGTCATTTTGATTTCCGTATGTAATTTTGCGGCAACTGAATGAATAAACTCGATAATAAGCTCTTTGTCAAGTTGTTTTTCCGAAAAGAAATCCAGGTCCTCCGAATAGCGGTGCTGAAGATAAAATATGCTCAGAGCCGTACCGCCTCCGAAATAATAATTCCTGGCAAGCGAAGGATTCTTGGAGAACTCCTCGATAATGATTTGTTGGAGCGGCGTAAATATTATTTTCCCCATATGAGAAATCTGAAATATTTTTTCCGATCAACATCCAAATGGAGCCTTTTCCAGTATTTTTTAACCTGGGAAAGAGGTATTTTTTCCTTATCTTTTAAATATATTCCGTTATTGATCATCCGTTCAAGTATCAGGATTCTTCCCGCCTCGGTCTTTTTGAGTTTATTACCGGCATAATCCCATAGAAAAACCATATATGATAGTATATCTTACTTTCAGAAAGCTGGCAACTTAATTCAGATGATTCCCGTTCCGACCCCGGCCTGGGGAATGAGGATTTTCATTACGATCGACATGACCGGCCGCAGCAGGATATCAAGCATCGAGGAATTGCCGATCGGAAATATGAGCATGAGTAAGAATATAAAACCATATCGTTCAAGCTGGTACCATTCATGGGCGCGCTCGGATGAAAGCAGGCCGCCGACAATCTTGAATCCGTCCAGCGGCGCAATAGGGATCAGGTTGAACAGACCGAGAATGACATTGACATTGATGACGATTACGAGAATGGAGCCTATAAGAAATAAAAAGGGAATTGATAAAAATGTGAACAACCGCAGAAGTATGGAAGCTATTATAGCCAAAAGGAAGTTAGTACCCGGGCCGGCCAGAGAGATGATAGCGGAATCGCGTCTTGGGTTTTTCAAATTATACGGATCAATAGGTACGGGTTTTGCCCAGGCAAACAAAAATCCGGTTCCGCTGAAAATAAGGATCAAGGGTAGGATGATCGATCCAAACAGATCCAGATGGGGGATCGGATTCAAAGTCAGGCGGCCCGCAAGCCTCGCCGTTGGATCTCCCAGTTCATCCGCGACTTTGCCGTGGCTTACCTCATGGAGTACGACGGAAAAAAGAAGAATAACGATGTATAAAAATATGGTGAATATGGTCATTCCTGAGTTTATTGAATTGAAAATATAGTTTTAATATGATATCATAATTACTCAAATCTTGTGTTACATGTTTCATGCTTTGTGTTTTATGACATGCTATCATTGCGG
>CAZBEJ010000106.1:0-1636 GCA_964490915.1 uncultured Gammaproteobacteria bacterium | reverse complement strand
GTCATCACCTCCTATGCGGGGAATGAAATCGATATGGACGGCGCTAAATATCTTCTTGTCTCCTTGAGCGATATTTTAGGTAAACTGAAGGAATATCAACCACTCAAAAAAATGAAGCAGATATATTTGATCAAAATTTTTCGGAGCGACTATTGTAGAATAGTGTTTGCCGTAGCGCTTATTGTATCGTATTTTCTTGTTCCTCCGCGCCTGTTTGAAGACTTGTATATATTTTTGGCAGCCGCATTCATGGTCTCTTTTGCATTGACTATTACCTGCATGATATGGACAATGAAAGAACGAGCGCTTCTTGCCAAGAAAAAAGGCGCATCCGTTTTAGCGATTATTGTTACCGCCGTCGGCGTTTCCTCACTGCAACTTTGCGGAATCGGAACGCCTATATGTTATATCAGTCTGGGTATGAACTTCTTTGCAGCACTTATACCTTCATCCCTATTTTTTCCTTTAATGAATTACAGCATTTATCTCGTCATATTCTCCATTGCCTTCCAGATGTTTTCGTTGTATAAGATGGGATTTTTCAAACAGGTTCATTCATGAAATACGGTTACTTCCCACCCGGTCTCCACTTCAGCAAATCTTCAGACATTCTTCATATAATAAAACCATGAAAAAAATTATATTATCATCATTTACCATAGGAAGTTTTATTTTATACAGCCTTACACAGCAAAATCAGGCAGCTACATTACCTATGCAACAATCCCAAATAAATCAGGGATCTTCTCCCAACAACTCCGGCATCCAAAACCAATCGACCAGAACTTACAAAGACGGACAGTATACGGGAACAGTTGCGGACGCATTTTATGGAAATGTGCAGGTTAGCGCTGCAATCCAGGGTGGAAAAATCACCGATGTTCAATTTTTGCAATATCCAAATGATCGCCCGCAATCCAGAATGATCAGCATGTATTCGACACCTCAATTGAAACAAGAGGCTATCCAGGCGCAAAGCGCCAATGCCGATATCATATCCGGCGCAACAGACACCAGTCAGGCATTTATCCAGTCATTAAGTTCTGCACTATCTCAAGCTCAATAATATGAAAAAAACCAAACTGATTATGGGTATGCCCATAACAATCGAGACCGTAGACCCTCTAAAAAAATCAAAGGATATCGATGAAATATTCGACTATTTCAGATATGTCGACCGGAAATTCAGCACATACAAAGAAAATAGCGAAATATCCATGATCAATCGGGGAGAACTTATGAAGGAACAATGCAGCAAAGAAATGAAAGAAGTATTCGAGCTTTGTGAGAAAACAAAAAAACAGACATACGGATATTTCGATATTTTACGTAACAATCAATACGATCTCTCCGGTCTGGTCAAAGGCTGGTCAGTACAAAACGCAAGCAAAATACTCAAAAAAAAGGGATATAAAAATTTTTATATAGACGCTGGCGGCGACATCCAAGTATCTGGAAAAAACAAAGAAGGGAAAAACTGGATAATCGGCATCCGAAATCCGTTCAACAGATTCGAAAACGTGAAAATACTTTCGATCTGCGATAAAGGTATTGCGACGTCCGGGACCGCGATCCGAGGAAACCATATCTACGATCCCCACAGCAAAACCAGAATCGAATTTCAGATCAAAAGCCT
>CAZBEJ010000105.1:0-1644 GCA_964490915.1 uncultured Gammaproteobacteria bacterium | reverse complement strand
TCATTTAGGGGTTTCAAATGTTACAATTTAACATTTAGAGATCTACTATGAAATTACTGGTTACAGGCGGCGCCGGCTTCATCGGCTCCCAACTCACCGATCATTTTCTGAAACAAGGTCATTCGGTTATCGTTATGGATAATCTCAGCTGGGGCAAAAAAGAGTTCCTTTCCCATAACTTCGTTAATCGCCGATTCACCTTCATAAAACTGGATTTACTGGATAAAGCAAAATTACTTAAAGCTTTTCCTTCTAATATAGATACGGTATTCCATCTTGCTGCAAACTCCGACATAAAACGAGGCGTAGAAAATCCCGAGACCGATTTCAAGAATACGACACAGGTTACATTCAATGTCCTGGAAGCAATGCGAAAAAAGTCAGTCAAAAAAATATTTTATACCTCCGGCAGCGGCGTATACGGTGATGTCGGTAAGATCTCTACGACCGAGTCATTCGGTCCTCTGCTCCCGGTTTCCATGTACGGTGCGACCAAGCTTTCTGCTGAAGCGATGATTTCCGCATTCGTGAATCTGTTTGGTTTTCAGGCGTGGATATTGAGACCCGCGAACATCATCGGGCCGCGCGCGACTCACGGCGTCATCTTTGATTTCCTGATCAAACTGAACAAAAATCCGCATAAACTGGAAATACTCGGGGACGGCAAGCAAAGCAAATCATATCTGTATGTCAGTGATGTCATCGATGCGATCGATTTGGTCTGGAAAAAGTCGAAGGACAAAATAAACCTCTACAATATCGCTTCCGACAGTTTCATAACCGTGACTGACATTGCAAAAATTATCATCAAAGAAATGCAATTGAAGAACACGAAGTTTCAATATACCGGAGGAAAAGTAGGATGGACAGGTGACGTACCTGTCGTTCGTATCAACAACAAAAAAATCGAGAAACTCGGCTGGAAATCCCTTCACACCTCCAGGCAGGCGGTAACCAAAACAGTACAAATTCTGCTCGATAAAACAAAGGCATGAAATTCGGCATTATCGGAGTGGTCCTGCCGGATTGACCATGTCAATGTTCCTCAAATCATCTTCGTTGATTCTTGAGGCAAACGATAAACCGGGTGGCCATGCTGGATCTTTCCACGACAAAGGATATACCTTTGACTACTGACCGCATATCATGTTTTCGAAAAACAAGGAGATTCTTGACTTCATGATCAAATTATAATTACCCCCATATTTCAGACAGTATGCTAAGATACTTTTTATACTATGGACAACAACAAAATCAGGAGGGTACATTCTCCCTCCTTCAAAACACAGGTGGTACTGGAACTGTTAAAGGGAGAAAGAACAAAAGGCCAGATTTGCTCTCAATTTGGTATTCACCCGACCCAGGCAGTCAAATGGAGGGAAAGGGTATTAGCGGAGTTACCAAATATATTTATTGAGCCGTCAAGATCCAAGCCTGACCGGGACCGCGAGCTCATTGACGAACTGTATCGTCAAATTGGAAAGTTAAAATACCAGCTTGACTGGTTAAAAAAAAAGATGGGAGTTGTCACCATGTGACAGATTGAAATTAATTGAGTGGGATAATGAAAATATTCCCATAACTGTTCAATAACGCCGATCAGGGATCACAGACATCAAGTGACGATTACATTTCAATATTAAA
>CAZBEJ010000104.1:0-1668 GCA_964490915.1 uncultured Gammaproteobacteria bacterium | reverse complement strand
CAGAGCGGCCAGTGCGGCTTTTTGAGCAATACTGTTGGGATTTGAGGTAGAATGGTCCTGTAAAGCTGAAGCCGCTTTAATGATCTCTGGCTTTCCTGCCGCAAACGAAATGACATCAATGCCGTTTTTTTTATTTCTTTTGCCTTGGCCGTAATGTCTAATGTTGGTGACGGAGCGATGTGTGAAGCGCGTTCTGAAATCATGGGTGCGGACCCGCACTAATAACGGCCTGTGGTATGTGGTTGAACCTCCTGAAATTTTCTATAAATAGCATAGCAAATTCTTTCGCTTTTTTCTCGTAGTTTTTTTTGTTGCTCCAAAGGGTTTGCGGATTCAAGGTCTCTTTTTTTACGCTGGGTACCACTGCGGGCACGTCCAAATTAAATAGAGAGTTAAAGTAGTTTGAACCAGATTGAAGAGTATATTTGGAAGTGGTATCCTTTACTCAGTAATATGAATTAATATCTGTCACATGAAGGTATTTTTACTAAAAAAACAGTACATGACAAAATTTGGTATAAAATAAACCGTGACAACAGAAAATGTATTGCGCAACCATCTTTATGATCGATCATATGGAGAGGGACAAGCGAGGACAATACCCAGTGAGTATAAAAAAATTATCACCCGATGGTTAGAATTAAATAGCGGAGATAGGGTATTAGAACTCGGCGTTGGGTCAGGAGACTTGCTCAATTATCTAAGGCACTATACAGAACGTGTTTTTGGTCTAGATATTAATCGGGAATATATAATGGCGCATTTGATGAGGAACGTTACAATAATGGATGCCAGAGTCTTAGGTATTTGTGATCAAAGTGTAGATAAATCAATTTCATTGCATCTGCTCGAGCATTTTGAAACCACTGTTCAAGTTAAACAAGCAATGTTGGAATTAGATAGAATTACTACAGACGGGGGGCTAAGTTTTCATGCGTTCCCTCACCCTACTTTTCACAGGGTAGAGGCAACTATTGGCGACGCTTTCCATCAGACTAAAAATCCTATAAAGGCTTGGGAGTTAATGGGTCGATTACACCCGATAGAACTAACGCCAAAGATTCTGAATGCCCAATTAGTCGGGACAAATTGGGAAATAATGGAGGCACAAAGCATTCTCGTTCCCTCAGAGTTGACGAGAGCTTGGGTTGTTTTGTTAAGAAAATAAACAACCCCGGGGTTACAAATATCGTAACAACAATCTAAATTTAATTAAATAAGTCTTTTGTTCCGGAATGAGATGCCGAAAAAAGTTATCATAAAACTCCTTCCATTAATCTTTCTTTTTTTATTTTAGTCCAACCTTTAAACTAGATCTCCCTGATTCTTGCTGTTGATTTATGAGGATATTCTTCTGAATAAATTAATTTAAGCGGAAGTTTTGATAATAAATATCTTGGTCCTTTACCGGAATTGCGATGATTTACTCTGTTTTGCAAATCAGGAGCAATACCTGTATAGTAAGAATTATCAGAATAAAGAAGAATATATATAAACCAAGGCATGTCCATAAGCCCTTCGACTCACTTCGTTCGATCAGGGTTTCAATGATATGCTCAGGATAAAGTGTTTACACTGAGCGAACTCTCGTTGTAAAATAGGGCGAGCTTAGGGTGGAGATGCCGGGAGTTGAACCCGGGTCCGGGGAAACACCCATAAAAAAGTTTA
>CAZBEJ010000103.1:0-1686 GCA_964490915.1 uncultured Gammaproteobacteria bacterium | reverse complement strand
TCATTCCAAAAGCCTCCATTGTTACGGTGTTATAATATGCACATGTCTATACGAAAATCAAACGGTATTTTTTTCGCCGTTCTTATGTTAATTTCAACAACCAGTATCGGAATATTCGTCGTCTTCTTTGTTTGGATCAATCCTTCTGCACTAAACCTCATTAAACGATTACCCCAATATCTGAACAAGCAGATAGAAACCAAGAATATTAGCTATACGCGACTATCGCATATCAGCGAATATATTTTACAGGCCGCAATCGTTTCCCAAGACAGAAGATTTTATTCGAATATCGGCATTGATATCCAGGGGACTATCCGAGCGGTTGTATTCACCATACTCAATCATCAAAGACAGGGAGCGAGCACCATTACCGAACAGTTGGCAAAAAATCTGTATTTCAATGACCAGGATTCGTTGAGAACCGATATTGCTACGAAAATCCTTGCATTATATCTTACTTATAATTATCCCAAAGAGAAAATTCTGGAAATGTACCTCAATATCATTTATTTTGGCGATCATGCCTATGGGATCTACCAGGCAAGTATTATTTACTTTCACGTCGGACCAAACCAACTCACACCTGCACAAGCCGCATATCTCATCGGTTTGATCAATAAACCAAGCTATCTCAGCACTCATACGCTAGAGGCCATGGAAGAAGCAAAGACTATTCTGCAGGAAATGGAGCAACAGCATTACCTGTCGCAAAATCAATTTACGCAATCGCTACAAAGTCTAAACAATATGTCAAAACAATAATTTCCTCCTTATTTTTTATTCAACGCACTGGCATCATCTGATTACATATGTATTTCGTTTATGCTGTCTTGACGTTATAATAATCCTCTTGACAAAGTGAACAATTGTTTACTATACTGAATCGGTAAACTATCGTTTACCTAAAATTTTCATTTCTCATTTATCAATTCTCATTGAAAATTATTTCATATGTCCATCGATCGTTTTGCACAGGTACGGAAGTTTTTCAAAAAGTACCGCAGACTTCCTTCATATTCAGAGATGTTGAAACTATTCGGATTCTCTTCCAAAAATGCAGTATTCAAAATCGTACAGCATTGGATAGAAGAAGGACTCATACGAAAAGAGCGTGGTGGAAAACTTGCGCCGTCATCCAGATTTTTCAGTCTTCCGGTATTGGGAATTATCAAAGCTGGTTTTCCGATCCTTTCCGAAGAAGACAGAACGTATCTTACCCTGGATGAATATCTAATCGGAGATCCTACCTCATCATTCTTGCTGAAAGTCAGCGGTGATTCGCTATCGGGCATCGGTATATTCGACGGCGATATCGTTATTATAGAACGCAAAAGAAATGCGATCGTCGGTGACGTCGTACTCGCACAAATCGATAAGGAGTGGACTTTGAAGATTTTGAAGAAAGACCGCCTCAAAAGGATCTCGTATCTGGAAGCGGCCAACCCCAAATATCCGGCCTTCTATCCCCACCAGGAACTGCAGATTTTTGGAGTTGTCAAAGCAGTTGTACGTAAGTTTAGCAACTAAATTCCAAATTCCAAGCATCAAGCATTCCAAACAATATCCAAATTACAATACTCAATAACCAAACTGTTTAGATATTTTGAATTATTGAATATTGAGATTTGTTTGGAAATTGGAATTTGGTAATTGGAGTTTTTAAGATATGTTTCAGATTCGTTC
>CAZBEJ010000102.1:0-1848 GCA_964490915.1 uncultured Gammaproteobacteria bacterium | reverse complement strand
GGTCAAATGTTCCTCCTACGGCAATGTGACTAAACCTATAAGGGACATGGGGATTGTCAAAGAGGAATTTATTAATTGATTGAACCGTATATTCAGGTACACGATCCGCCCATGTCTTCTTGGCGTCAATACGTTTCCGGATTTTATCACCTTCATATAAATATCGTCTATAGTACTGTGTTCTTAGTGCACGATAACCTCTTTTTTCGAAAATTCCGTTTACCCATTCATTATTACCAATCACTACATCGAAACCTCCTACTTTTCTCATCGTGTTACTAAACCATCGATCATCATCATAATAGTCATTCAAGGCAACTATTCTTTTGATTTTGTGAGATAGATTCTCTCTTTTTATTATTTTCAGGAGAATTTCTTTCCGTTGTTCGTAAGTAAAGGGATTATCGGAATCATAAATATTTGCGCTTCCTATAGCAATGATTACGGAATCAGTTTGTTTACAAATATCTCTTATGACATGTAAATGTCCGTTGTGAAATGGCTGAAAGCGGCCAATAAACAAAACGGTCTTATGTCTCTGCATGAGATGCATTGTACTATTATGATAAGAAATAGTCTATAATATCCGTACTAATTTTCAATCAATTTCCAATGAATCAATTTTTGAGGATAAATCCGGAAAAAGAAACAAGGAACATAGTCTCGTTTTTACAACATACGTTTCAAAAGCAACACATTCAAAATGCCGTGATCGGATTATCGGGCGGGATAGATTCCGCGGTAAGTTGTTATCTTGTGACTAAATCATTAGGGCCTGATCATGTATATCCCGTTCATCTTCCATATTTCCAAACCGATATAAAAGATATTAATCTCATATTACAAAATCTCGGCATTCCCCATAAGAATCTCACGGTCATTCCGATCAAAAATTTGGTCGAAAAATTCAAAAAAACTTTAAAGATTAATACAAACTCCTATTTAAAAATCCGTCTGGGCAATATTATGGCGCGCTCTCGTATGATAATTCTTTTCGATAGGGCGAAAGACCATAACGCCATGGTTTGCGGAACCGAAAACAAAACAGAGCATTTGTTGGGATATTTCACTCGATTTGGCGATCAAGCATCAGACATCGAACCCATCGTTCATTTATACAAAACTCAGGTTTATCAACTGGCAAAGCATCTCGACGTATCTGAGTCAATCATCAAAAAAGAACCGAGTGCCAATCTCTGGCAAGGCCAAACAGATGAAGACGAGTTTGGGTTTAGCTACGGGGAAGCTGATCAAGTGCTATATTGGCATAGTGATAAACATCTTTCAATTTCGCAGATTAAAAAAAAAGGATTTGACCACGCTCAAAGTATTATTGAGCTGTTGAACAGAAATTCATTTAAAACCAAAACTCCATATTCATTTACTATAGATTAATTTAAATAAAAGGCCGTCCGAAAAATATCTGCGTTTTTACACATAAAAAAAACGCCTCGGGTTTCTCCGAAGGCGTCTTTTATTTAACGTAAGGTTACATCTGTGGTGCGCCACCTTGTGGTGCTCCGCCACCATAATCTCCACCTCCGCCGTATCCACCTCTTTGTCCACCACCGAAATCCGATCGTGGTTTTGGAGGTCTGGCTTCGGAAACGACCATTTTTCTTCCCTTATAGTCCTGTCCATTGAACATGTCGATTGCTTTTTGAGCGCCTGCTTCATCTTCCATTTCTACAAATCCGAAACCTTTTGATCGCCCGCTATCCCTGAATTTTATGATTGATGCGGATACAACATTTCCTGCCTGAGCAAAAATGTCTCGTAATTCCTCATCGGTACATTCATAGACCAAATTACCTACATATAGTTTTTTGTTCATGTAAGAAACTCACC
>CAZBEJ010000101.1:0-1864 GCA_964490915.1 uncultured Gammaproteobacteria bacterium | reverse complement strand
CCTATGAGAAATAGAAAACGCAACGATGTTATCAAGATATTTGACGATTTCCAAAAGACTATGCTGCGTAAACCGAGCTATAAGGTCATGTTTGATGAAATCCGCATGATGCAATTTAAGATCAAACCGATGCAGGGTGATATTTTACTGTTTGACTTGCAGGATAGGCGATTGGCTGAGCTGCTGTGGAGTTTGGGCAAGCTCGATGAATTATTTCAGCATAAATATAAAAGATTATCCGGAAAAGACAAAGGCATTTTTTTTAGGATATTCGATTCAATGTATCAAAAATTCCAGATTGAACTCAATCAACTTAATTTACGCAAAGAACAGGTAACAAAATCTACTCATACCGTAGAAATGGAGATATATAGGGAGCAGCACACGAGGAAAAAATTCAATTAATATGAGAAAATATCCGGTTATCCTTGATTTGGAAACAAAGCATACGTTCAGGGAATATAATGATCCAAAGAAATTAGGTATTACGGTAGTTGCAATTTACGATTATAAAAACCAGCAACAAAAAGTATTTACGGAAAATGAGCTTCACGGTTTATTTGGCATATTGGAAAATGCTTCATATATCATAGGGTACAATGTTAGAAGCTTTGATATTCCTGTTTTACAGGCGTATTATCCGGGTAAAGTAGAGGTGTTCCAGATTTTCGATATTCTTGAGGATATCCGGGAAAAAATCGGCAGGCGGCTGGCGTTGAACGATCTTATCTCGGCTACGCTCGGAAAGAAAAAGACAGGACATGGGCTAATGGCGATTGATTATTACAAAGAAGGCAGATGGGAAGCGTTGAAAAAATATTGTATGGATGATGTTTTACTTACTAAAGAATTGTTCGATTTCGGAATAAAAAATAAGGAAGTACAGTATCTCAACGAACTTGGGAAAATACCAATAAAAGTCGATTGGGCTAAATATCTGGAAGATGCAGAGTCAACTGATATGCCACTGACGTTACCTTTTTAAGGTTATAAACAATATGGATTTAAAACAATTAAAATGCCAGGCATGTGAAGGGTGGATGAAGCCGTTTACTCAATCGGAAGTCAAGGAATACTTGCCCAATGTACAAGATTGGTCTGTGGTGGAAGATAAAAAAATTGAAAAAGATTTCAAATTTAAAAACTTCAAGGAAGCTTTGGGTTTTGTGAATAAGGTAGGAATAATAGCAGAGCAAGAACAACACCACCCAAACATATTCATGTACGGGTGGAATAAAGTGAAAGTAACATTGACGACATTTGCTTTGAAAGGACTATCTCGGAATGACTTCATCATGGCTGCAAAAATCGATTCGATTTGATTTTTTCCTGCCTCAAGGGATATTATTATAGTATGTCAGCAAAAACGGTTATTATTGGAGGAATCATATTGGTTGTGTTTATTGCTGTTATAGTGGCGATTCTTCGCTTCGGTATGTATCAACAAACGAATCCGTCGCAACAAAATTATTCAGGTACCTCTTATGCGATAGGCGATATCAATCAGGATGGAACAGTTGATGCGGTGGACGAGAATTTTATTACGACCCATATCGGATGCAAAAAAACTGACAAATGTTGGAATGAAGTTATTGGAAAAACTCTCAGCGGCGATAACCCGATATATACTTCTGATTTGAACCTAAATCATAATGGTGTAATTGACCAAGGAGATCTTGATGTGTTAAAATCTGCTGAGAAAAGATAATCTTCCGTTTCTAGAATATCAAATCACTATGCTATAATATTTATTGCTTTGCAGGTACTTTGACAACGTTTGATTTTTTATTTCCCCTGTAGCTCAATCGGTAGAGCAGGTCCCTGTTAAGGACAAGGTTACTGGTTCGAGTCCAGTCGGGGGAGC
>CAZBEJ010000100.1:0-1876 GCA_964490915.1 uncultured Gammaproteobacteria bacterium | reverse complement strand
GCGTAAAAGCTGAATTTTATGGTAAACATCTTGAGGTTTGAGGACAATCATAAATGATTTGCCATTTGTTATGGTTTACTGTAAACTATGATGTAGGTTGTAAGGAGTAGGGATTAAGGAGTAGAAAAGCTGGGTATTAAAGTATGAAAACTGAAACAGGAGAACAAATAGTCAATTACATTAAATCGCATAAAAAATCTAAGCCGTCTGATTTGGCGCTAAAATTCAAAATAAGCAGGGTGGCGATTCATAAGCAGCTGGCGAAACTGCTGGAAAAGGGAAAAATCCAAAAAATAGGCAGGACTCCGCATGTCTACTACACCATGCCAGCAAGCGTCAAATACCGGCCGCATTATCTCTGGGACTATGAGTATGACGAACTGAAAAAAACCGAGGAAGGGAGAATAAAAATATTGGAGCGCATGATCAACTACGGTCCGGAAAAAGGCGAAAAGATTCCGCTTAGATTGGTGAGGAAATATTGGGACAAGTTGGATATATACAGAAATCGTAAATTATTATTGGAATTATTACTATGGGGAAAAAATCATACCTCAGTACAAACCAGACAAACCTTTTCGATCAAATAGCGACAAGTAAATACATCCGCTCAAAATTTTATTTTACCGGTGGTACCGCATTGAGTGAGTATTACCTGCAGCACCGGTATTCGGACGATTTTGATTTTTTTTCGGAAACATCATACGAAGGTGAAATAGTGAGTAATCACATACGCACTTTAAGTAAAAAATTGCATTTTGAATATAGTGCAGAGCGGATTGATCGGTTATTTACCTTTCAAATCGTATTTTCCAATAATACGAAAATAAAAGTAGATTTTTCACATTACGAAGGAAATCGAGTGGAAAAAGGCGAATCATTCAGAAAAATGCCGATAGACAGCTTGTTTGATATTGCGATTAATAAAATAATGTGCGTACAGCAAAGAGAGCAGGTAAAGGATTTTGTGGATTTATATTTTTTGTTAAAAGAATTTTCCGTTTGGGACCTGATCGACGGCGTCAAAGTTAAGTTTCATAATAAAATTGAACCGTATATATTAGGGACGGATCTGATGAATGTTTTAGCTTTCAAAACATTACCCAGAATGATCAAACCGATAACGTTATCCCAACTGAGAGCATTTTTCCGCAAGGAAGCCATCATTTTAGGTTCAAAAGCGGTTGAATAATCCGGTACAATAAATCAATGCGAAAACGTTCGGATACATCTGTATATAAAAAAATAAGACCTTTAATTGATCGGTTTGCTGGGAGGAAAATCTGGATCGCTGCCGGCCGATGAACAAAAACCAAATGCGGATGTCCCTGTTATTGTAGGTGAATAATTATTGTTCTTTCTTGAAGTTTTTATATTCACGTTCGTTCACAAATACAAAAAATTCTTCAACCAAATATTCGATAAACGCATAGGCGAGAAATGCGAAAAGTGCCGATATTTCTATGATAAAACCTCCGGTCAAACGAGGTGAGGGAAACATACCCTCAAAAGGCGCCAGAAGCGGATGGCTCGTAGCATATACCCACCGGACAAACAGCGCGGCAGAACTGGCGCCGAAGAGTTTCAAAAGGATGCGCAATCCGATAATTGCCTCCACAAAGGTAAAAATAATTTTTACCAGAATTGGTATATAGCGTGACATTCTCATACATAAATAATATGCATCTCATACGTTATTAGTTTCGGCCTTGTATCTTTTTATCTCTTTTGCTATGATGAATGAATTCTGAATAATCATGGTTATAATTGGTGTTGTAGGCCAGATCGCGTGTGGGAAAGGCGTTTTAAAAGATTTTCTTATAGAACAATCGGGTTTTACTTCATTTTCTTTATCTTCAATTGTTCACGATGAACT
>CAZBEJ010000099.1:0-1945 GCA_964490915.1 uncultured Gammaproteobacteria bacterium | reverse complement strand
TCTGAAAAGGTTTATGAAGATATCCGCCGGAAAATATCACTGCTCAATGGGAAAAACATAACTCCTCAACTGATTATCATCAAATCAAAAGATATTCCTGCGGTTAATACCTATATTCGCCAAAAAGTAGAAAAAGGAAAAAAAACGGGAATCGACGTAAAGGTGATAACACTGGATGAGCCCTTATTAAACAATCAGCCACAATTTGTACAATTGATTAATCAATTGTACAAATCGGTATCCGTGCACGGTGTCATTTTCCAGAAACCAGGCGATGAACGGATCGATAAGAACATGGAAGAGCTTATCGGTCCGGTAAAGGACGTGGACGGATTTTTGGAAAACTCATTTCATGAACCGCCGACATATAGAGGAGTAAAGCTCATATTACGTGAAATATACGGCGCTCGGTTTAACGAAAAATTTCATACTGTGCGTTTCGTTTTAATAGGCAAGGGAAAAACCGGCGGAGCTCCGATAATGTCAGGATTGCAGCATGACAGGATAGACAAAAAAAACATAAAAATTATCGACAGCAAAACCAAAGATTTGGACAGGCGAGCATGGATAAAAAACGCGGATGTCATAGTTTCCGCAGTCGGTAAACCCAATCCGGTTGATTTTCACTTGTTTTCGAAAAAACAAGCGTTGATTGATATCGGCGTACATTTCGATAGGGGAAATAAAATAAAAGGAGATTTTGATGAGCAGCATATAAAAGAACCGGTGGGGTATTATACGACGACGCCGGGTGGGCTTGGTCCATTGACCGTCGCGTTCCTCATGGATAACGTCGTGAATGCGGCATTGACATTATTATAAATTTCTATATACTGAAAGACGGTGAGAAACCCACTCGTAGGAATAATTATGGGTTCTGATTCGGATTTGCCTGTCATGAGTGAAGCCGCAAAAATTCTTGATGAACTGCAAATCCCGTATGAAATAAACATCGTTTCCGCCCATAGAACGCCTGACTGGATGTACGACTATGCAAAAACATCAGAAAAAAAAGGGCTGAAAGTATTGATTGCCGGAGCGGGCGGATCAGCACATCTTCCCGGGATGACCGCATCATTAACGCATATTCCGGTTATCGGAGTACCTATGAAAACAAAAACAATGAATGGCGTGGATTCGTTATATTCTATCGTACAAATGCCAGCTGGAATTCCGGTTGCAACAGTTGCCATAAATGGAGCAAAAAATGCAGGGATACTGGCTGCCGAAATACTTGGAACTTGTAACGGTGAAATAGGCGAAAGAGTAAAAGAATACAAAAGTAAATTGTCAAAAACAGTTTTGGAAAAAAACAAGAAACTTATTGAAATAGGCTATGAAAAATATCTTAAAAATTTACAGTCAAAACCATAATTCAATCCAGCACTATACTCAAATCGCTTCCTCATGTGTTAAAAACAGTCGATATCCCCGGTCTAGGAAAAAAACACCAGGGCAAGGTTCGTGACATCTACGTCAAGGGTGATAAACGGATTTTGATTACCACGGACAGGCAGTCGGCTTTCGATGTCATTTTGGGCCACATTCCTTTTAAAGGAACGGTTCTGAATCTTTTGTCAGAATTCTGGTTTCAAAAGACCAAAAAAATAGTCCCGAACCATATGATTGAGGTTCCTGACCCGAATGTGATGATAACCAGGAACTGTAAACCGACATCGGTCGAAATGGTAATGAGAGGATATATGACCGGTGTGACCAAAACCTCGATTTGGTATTCCTATCAGCAGGGCGAACGGATAATTTACGGATTGAAGTTTCCGGATGGCTTGGAAAAAAACCAGAAACTTCCGCAACCCGTTTTGACGCCAACTACGCACCCGGAAATAGGTTCGAAGGTGCACGACGAGCGGTTGACCCGGGATGAGATTCTGCGTAAAAAACTGATCGATAAAAAATTGTTTTTACAGATGGAAGAAGCAGCGCA
>CAZBEJ010000098.1:0-1950 GCA_964490915.1 uncultured Gammaproteobacteria bacterium | reverse complement strand
CCATGTCTACAGCATCGAGCCTTGCGAAGCGTTGTGCAGTCTGTTTCATAATTAAGGTATTATTATAGAAAAGAAATGATGACTTTACTACTCGCGTTTACAGGTCCTTTGTTATTTTTCATTACGAAGGCGGCAAATGGTGCGGTCAGATTTTCCGATACCAATGTATATTTTTATACCGCCAAGGAACTGTTGGCAGGCAAAATGCTCTATAGGGATATTTTTTTTACCAATTTACCCCTGTTTCCTTACATTTCTGGCTTATATGAATTATTATTGGGCAAAAATCTTGAACTGTACTACCTTACTTCTGCGATAGAGGTTATGATAACAAGCTTGTTATTGTTTCTGATAACCTGGGAAAAAACAAAAAAACTTTTTATATGCTTAATGGTCCAATGGGTTTATTTGCTTTCCTTTATTATTTTATCTACCTCTGATTATCAAACCGGCGTGTTTTTGGCTTCGTTGTTTTCAGTACTTGCGTATGTATTTGCAGAAAAAAAACAATGGTTTATGACGGGTTTATTATTGGGTTTTATGACTCTAACAAAAGCATATTATGTCTCGATTGCAGCCGCATTTTTCCTTTACTATTTCATTAAGCACAGAAAATATTTTTTCAGCATGCTGTTGGGCTATAGCATTTCTATTGCCGTTATCATTTCTCCTTTTTTATTGCTTTCCGAAAAAAAATTCTTCGCTGATATTGTTTCATATTCACTATTCAGATCCGCAGGCGTAAATAAGATAGCGGTGCTTTCTTTTTTCTTTACTCATGATGTCGTGCTGGGATTTGTATTTCTGTTGATTCTTATACGATTCAGGAAAAACACGCTTCTTGCTCTTATTGTTCTTTTCAGCAGCGTATTGTTGGTATTTTATAAGGACGTGTATTACTTGTATCTGAATCTTATCGTTCCTTTTCTTGGTATCGGCCTCGTTGATTATTTTGGCATCATTAAATCACAAAAAGCGCTTTTTGTCTCGTTTTGTATCATTGGATTTTTTTTAGCAGTAGGCGGGTATATGTATTTTTCCAACTATGCACAATTGGGGAAAATAACCGATATAAATAATCTTATTTCGGTTATCAATCAGGAAAAGCCAAAACATATATATGGAGTAATGGAGGTAGCGCCGGCTCTTGCGTATCTAAGCAATACACCTCTTTTGGGAGGAGTAATTGATACGAATGAGAACCTGTTTTATAGCAAAGTGCTTGATGCTGATACATTGACAAACAAGGCAATGTCCGACCGTACTCTTATCATTGGGAAAGGAACGTATTATTCCCAAGCCGATATTGAAGACCCGCTTGCAACGGTTGTTGTCAATAAATCTCAGATACAGTCGCATTGCAGTTTAATATACAAGACTCCAGTACAAACAGAGGGGATAATCAATACAATTACCCTATTCCGCTGCTATAAATAATTTTGCAAAAATCAACTTGACCAGGATGAAAATTCGTAGTAACATGTATCGTTACGTTTATCCCGAATAACAGGGGTATCCAAAAAATATGGCAGCAGTACAAATTACCAAAGATCAATTCCAGAAAGAAGTCCTTGATTACAAAGGCGTTGTTTTTGTTGATTTCTATGCCGAATGGTGTGGACCGTGTAAGGTAACCGGGCCGATTATCGATGAACTGTCCGAAGAAATGACGAATATTAAGTTTGTTAAGGTTGACGTTGACGAGAACCCGGATTTAGCTTCGGTATACTCGGTGTTTTCCATCCCCACGTTTATTGTTTTTAAGGATGGCAAAACCTCAAACCAATTTGTCGGCGCGATGGGAAAAGAAGGATTTGTGCAAGAGCTTTCCAAAGTTACGCAATAAATCCGTCTTTATGGTTTTAAGACTCTTACCACCTTTCCGTGAACTACTTTTAAGCTAAGATGAGCGAGTTTTAACAAATATACCGCCAATGTTGCAAGCCACCG
>CAZBEJ010000097.1:0-2025 GCA_964490915.1 uncultured Gammaproteobacteria bacterium | reverse complement strand
TATATGTCGTAATCGGCATCGTTTTGATCGTCACCAGCTCGAAATATTTCACAGGCCAGGAAATTTCAAAGCAGTCGTTCGAGAACCGCTATCTTTCGCAAACGTACATAGAGCAGGAAGTTGCATACAAAGTACCCGAGTATCTTCCGAAAACGGCAAATTACGATACATGGAGATCATACGAACCACAACTTTCAAAACACCAATCGCTCGGATTCAATTACCATGCACCTGTCCAAAGTTCTGCGTCTGCTCAAGTTATCGTAAACGATACATTCAATAAACAGGTTGACATACGGCAACCCGGGATCGTGTACCTGAATATTCACTACTTTCCAGTGTGGCAAATTTCAGTCAATGGAAAAAACATAACTCCATCAAGATTTGACAATCTTGGAAGACCAGTCCTGACCATTACCAAGCCCTCGCAGATTACAATACAGTATGCGGAAACACCGATTGAAAAGCTGGGAAATGTCATGACGCTAATCGGATTGCTGGCACTTGTTACAATAGTTATAAAAAGGAAAAATTAAGTAGGTATCACGAGTTACAGAATCTACATAATTTAACATAAGAAAGAAATATGGACGACCATACCCATCTCAAAAAACACAGTATTATCAGCACTTTAAGCCTGTTTTTTCAAAGCGGATTTTCCGCATTTCTCGGATTGATCGCAAACCTGGTCCTAACCATTTTGCTGTCGCCGGCAATATTCGGCATATACTTCACCATACTTTCCATGATATCTATCCTTAATTATTTTTCCGACGTCGGTTTAGCGGCATCTTTGATCCAAAAAAAAGACGTCAGCGAGGATGATATACGAACCACGTTCACGGTCCAGCAGTTACTCATCATCATGATTATCGGGATCGCATTCCTGCTGACAGCGTTTATCATGCGGTTTTATAATCTTCCGCCTGAAGGCAGATATTTATATTGGGCGCTGCTAGTGTCTTTTTTTCTTTCGTCCTTAAAGACGATTCCTTCGGTTTTCCTTGAGCGCAAAATCCAGTTCCAGAAAATAGTGCTGGTACAAATCGTCGAAAATGTCACGTTTTATATTACGGTCATTATCCTGGCTATACTCGGATTCAAATTGAACAGTTTTACTTATGCGGTCATATTCCGCTCTATAGTCGGCGTCCTGTTAATCTATTATCTGTCATGGTGGGTGCCGAAGATCGGCATATCGATGAAACACCTCAAGGAACTTTTGCATTTCGGCGTACCGTTTCAGGCAAGCTCGTTCCTCGCATTATTCAAGGATGATCTGATTACGCTTTTCCTGGGAAAAGTACTTGGCTTTACCGCTTTAGGCTATATCGGATGGGCGAAAAAATGGGCTGAGGCGCCAATACGCATCATCATGGATAACCTAAGCCGGGTAATGTTCCCGGTCATTTCCCGTATCCAGTCGGACAAGAAAAAAGTCACCGCTTTGATGGAAAAAATCCTCACCTATCAAACCATGATCCTCGCCCCGGCTATCATAGGTCTGGCTATCATCCTGAGCATGTTTGTTCTCCTCATACCCAAATACAGCAAATGGGAACCCGCATTGCCTCTTTTTTATCTGTTTTGCCTCTCTTCGTTTTTCTCTTCCTATTCAACTCCGTTTATTAACCTGTTCAACGCATTGGGAAAAGCAAAGTTGTCGTTTATTTTCATGATCATCTGGACCGCTATGGTCTGGATACTCACAATAATACTGACACCATTAATGCATTATTACGGGTTTCCAATAACTCAGGTTATACTTTCCGCTACTTTCATTTTCGTTGTCCTGCAGGCACGGAGATTGGTTCAATTCCGGTTTTTCGAGCCGATATATAGACCATTTTTTGCTGCAATATTGATGGGCATCTTTCTCTCTCTAATAAAATTCGTTCTGCCTGTATCGTATATAACTTTAGGAATTATTATGGGTGTGGGCATTGCCAGTTATTTTACTATCCTTCTCATATTGTTTAAAATAAATATTATTACTGAAATCCGTTCACTTTTGACCTATGAATG
>CAZBEJ010000096.1:0-2078 GCA_964490915.1 uncultured Gammaproteobacteria bacterium | reverse complement strand
AAAGCCGCAGAAGACGCGCTTTTATATAGTACAATATTTCAAAATGCCGCCGCTTTTTAGTTATAGCGATTAACTCTCAACAGACACGCTCAGCAAGACTGGGTTTTCAAAATTAGCAGAGATTCCCGTCATTCTGAGTGAAACGAAGGGACGGCGGATGAAGGCCCGAGCAAAGGGGCGCGGATATCTATATTTTATCCAACAGCTTCAAAGCTTAAAATCAATTATTTTGAAGTTTCAACCTATAGATTTCATAATTGAATCCTTTGTTTAAGAAAATTCATGAATAACCCTTTTCTATTAGCCAGCGTTTCAAAATCTCCTTCTTGAGCGATTTTTCCTTTGTCAAAGACAAAAATTCGATCACAGTTTTTCAAGGTTGTTAATCTGTGGGCAATTGTAATTATTGTTTTTTTATTAAATACCTCTTCAATATTTTGTTGGATAAACGCCTCATTCGTATTATCTAAAGCCGAGGTTGCCTCATCAAATATAATGAATTCTGGAGACTCGAGCATCACACGGGCTATGGCTAATCGCTGCCTTTGACCGCCGCTTAGATTACTCCCGTTTTCGGTAATTTTACCGTTTAATCCTCCAAGACTATTTATCAACTCAGCATAAATACGGGCTTTTTTTGCCGCCTCAATAATTTCATCATCTGATACTTTGCGATTCATACCGTAAATAATATTATCTTTAATCGTTCCTGAAAAAATAAACGGACGTTGAGGAACGTATGCTATTTTTTTTGCAATTTCAATTCTTTCGATTGAGCTTAAATCTTTTCCAAATAACGTTACTTTTCCCGTATATCCGTGAATCAGCTTAAGAAGAATGTGAACAAATGTAGTTTTGCCGCAGCCCGATACACCAGCCATACCGATACTTTCTCCTTCTTTAATATTTATGGTGATACCGTTCAATAATCCTAATCTTTCAGGATTCTCATGGTAGGAGAATTTAAGACCGGAAACTTGGAGTATAAGGTTCTTGGGATCGTTAGATAATTTACTTTCCGATGGTTTGAACGATTCATCAAGCGGTTCGTGTAGAAGATCATAAAGGTCATTAACTCGAATTGAGCTTTCATGAGCCTGATCAAGAATTTTGTGAATTTCACGAAGTGGCGAGGTAATGCTTAAAAACAATATCGAATAAACCAAAATATCTCCTTTGGTTATCATTCCTTTCGACGCTAAAATAATCGAGACGATTATGACAGCGATGTAAAAAAAACTTTCGTTTAAGTATTTGGCTGAGTCATATAACGCCATATAGATATGATGACGAATTTCTATTTTCCTCATCTTTTCCGCCAATTGTTCAATTTTTCCTATCTCGCTGGAAGCGGTATTTAGAGTTCGTATCGTTTCAATTCCGCCCAGCATTTCAACCACTTTTCCGTCGACTTGTTCTTTTCCCCGTAATAGCGACATCCTTATTCCTTTTTGTGAGGAAATTTGTTTAGTGATGAGATATAAGCCTGTCGGAATAACCAGAATCATCATCGTTGCGATAAGTGGTTTTTGAAATAATGCTATGCCGATTGCGGCAATAGCGCTAAAAAATATCGGCGCAAATTCACGAAATGTTAATTTAAGAATAAGGATCAGACCTTGCATGGAGCGGAATATCCTACCGTGGAGCGAACCTATCTGCCGTTGTTGTAAAAAGCCCCGGATATCCGTTTTGAGGAGCCTATCGATGACTTTAACAGTCTGATCCTTATCGATTTGGGTTGCAATATTTTCAATCAAGTATTTCCAAAGAACGTTCAGACTCTCTTTAACCAAAATAATTACAATAATCAAGATTAAAAAAGGAGCAGCGATATTAAAGGAAATCGTGGAAAGATTAAATAACTTATCAACGAATTTCCCCAAAATAATCGCTGGTAAGTTCGTCAATACGCCAGCCACCGACATCACCAATGTGGCAAAAATCAAACTTTTTTTCTCACGAGGAGTCAATAAACTTATGGCGCGTTTTATTCCGGTTAGAATCTCATTAAATTCCTTGTTCATTATGAAAATTGTATCAAATGTAAAGGAGTTCTTAGATCAACCAGAGGAATT
>CAZBEJ010000095.1:0-2078 GCA_964490915.1 uncultured Gammaproteobacteria bacterium | reverse complement strand
AACAATGAAATTCTCGAGGCACGGGACAAATACTTTGTCCTCATGTCAACCAAGCTCGGCACGGTTAAGAAAACACCGTTCAAGGATTATGCCAATATCAGGACCAACGGCATTATTTCGATCCGCTTGGAAAAGAACGATGAATTGCTATGGGTAAAACTAACTGACAGCAAGAAAAACGTCATATTTATTTCAAACGGCGGCAAAGCGATCGTCTGCAAGGAGTCCGAGATCCGTCCGACCGGCAGAGCATCCATCGGCGTCAAAGGAATGGAAATGCAACCAGGACAACACATTATCTCGGCAGACGTGTTTTCCGACAGTGATTTCAAGAAGGATATACTGGTTATCGGCGAACGGGGAATCGGCAAAAAAACAAAAGTTTCGAACTTCAAAGGTCAGCATAGGGGAGGAAAAGGCGTGAAAATCACCTCTGTTGACCGGAAATTCGGATCAGTCGCATTTGCCCAGATTATCAATCCTGATCAGACCACATTGATCATTACCAGCTCGCTTGGCCAGGTCGTAAAGATCGGCCTGTCTTCAATCCCATCCAGATCACGGACAGCAAAAGGTGTCATTTTAATGCGATTCTCGAATAAACAAGACAAAGTAGTTTCCGCCACGTTCATATGATATAATAATAACCGATGGAAATAGATGGAAAACGAATAGCAGACTTCATCGGCACTCTCATAGAAAAGGATCTCAAAAAGAAAAAGAAAAAGTTTCCGCCGCGCCTCGTAACGTTTCTTATCGGATCATCTTCCGATCAGCTTTCATATGTAAAAATAAAATCGAATTACGCGAAAAAACTCGGGATAAAGTTCGAACTCATCCATCTTAAAACAACACCCAACTTTGAAAGGCTGGCTCATTCCATTAAAGATACTTCACAAAACCCCGGAACAACCGGTATTATT
The DNA here is from genome assembly GCA_964490915.1 of uncultured Gammaproteobacteria bacterium. Classification (GTDB taxonomy): domain Bacteria; phylum Patescibacteriota; class Microgenomatia; order UBA1406; family GWC2-37-13; genus CAZBEJ01. The sequence continues at coordinate 1,155 of CAZBEJ010000095.1, read as the reverse complement.
ATCCAGCAGCCCTTACCTGCACAGCTTTCGACCGATACGGTATATGATTACATTTCTGACATAAAGGAAATTGAGGGCCACAAACGAAAAACGCCATACCATTCTCCGATCGGTCTTGCGGTCCTTACTACGCTCAAATACATATTCGGAGACCGCAAACTTAATAACAATCTACTCATCCACTTCGAACAGGATAAAAAGTTCTTTAAAAAAACATTGAGAAACAAAAAAGTAGTACTGATCGGAAGGGGGATCACCGGAGGAAAACCTATCGGTAAAACTCTCACGGACGCAAAAATCAACTACATCGGAATCAATTCGACAACACCCAATCCCGAAGAATATATAAAAGAAGCAGATATTATTATTACGGCAGTGGGAAAAAAAGTTATCGACCCCGCATTTCTTAAACAAGGTGTCATTTTGATAAATGTCGGTTTACACAGCGAAGCAAGCCAACTTAAAGGAGATTATAACGTAAAAGAAATCAAAAATATCGCCAGTTACTACACACCAACTCCCGGAGGCGTCGGACCAATCGATATTATGTATCTCTATAAAAATCTCATCGATGCGTATAAAACACAAAAATAGGTTGTAGTACCTATAACCTACCCACTACAAACTACACCTTATGTACAACATATTTATCATTACTGGCCAAACCGCAACAGGAAAAACAGCGCATGCGTTGAAACTGGCACAACAATATGACGGAGAATTGATAAACTGCGATTCACGCCAAATCTACAAACACCTGGATATTATTACGGGAAAAGACATCGGTAAAATATCAAATAACAAATATCAAATATCAAAAAAAATTAACGGGTTCGACATCGGGTATTACGATATCAAAAATACCAAACTCTGGCTTTATGATATTGTTGATCCGAAACAATATTTTTCCTCGTATGACTTTACAATCTGCGCGATCGAAGTTATTAAAGATATTTTTTCGCGCGGCAAAACTCCCATTATTATCGGCGGCACGTATTTATACCTTTATCATCTGTTATACGATATCGCAACCCAATCAATCAAACCAGATGTGAAACTCCGCAAAAAATTAAATAATAAAAACGTGGAAGAGCTTCAAAAACTATATAAACAATACGATGTACAATCGTTTAATCAATTGAATAACAGCGATAG
>CAZBEJ010000094.1:0-2111 GCA_964490915.1 uncultured Gammaproteobacteria bacterium | reverse complement strand
CGTTACAATATTGCAAAAGGCTTTCGGAACAATACAAGGCAGATATATATCTCAAGCGAGAAGATCTGCAGGAAGTACGGTCATTCAAAATCAGGGGCGCGTACAACAAGATGAGTTCGATGAGTGAAGCGGAAAAAAAGAAAGGGGTCGTCTGTGCAAGCGCAGGTAATCACGCGCAGGGCGTAGCGTATTCATGTGCCGCGTTAAAAATCAAAGGCGTCATCTTCATGCCGGTAACCACGCCAAACCAGAAAATTGAAAAGGTCAGGAAATTCGGCGGAAAATATGTTGAAATTACGTTAATCGGCAATACGTATGACGACGCCGCTCATGCCTCACATGAGTTTTGCAAAAAAAATCACGCGGTTTACGTACACCCGTTCGACGACCCCTATACTATTTCCGGCCAGGGAACAGTCGCCAAGGAAGTCTACGAAGAACTTGACGGCAAACTCGACGTAATTGTCGCGTGTATAGGCGGCGGAGGATTGATCTCTGGCATCGCAACATACATGAAATCGAGAAACAAAAAAATATTAGTCTACGGCACAGAACCTGAAGGTGCAGCAGGAATGATCCATTCCATGAAAAACCATGCTTTGGTTGCATTGGAAAAGATCGATACGTTCGTGGACGGAGCAGCGGTCAAGAAAGTTGGCTCTTTGACCTTCAGCATCTGCAAAAAAAACGTGAACTGGGTTTACAGCATTCCGGAAGGGAAAATCTGCACGACCATGATCGAGCTGTACCAGGAAGAAGGGATTATCGCGGAACCGGCCGGAGCTGTTTCGGTGTCCGCGCTAGATTCAATGGCGGAAAAAATTAAAGGAAAGACCGTGGTCTGCGTCATAAGCGGCGGAAACAATGACATTTTGCGTTATCCGGAAATCATGGAGCGGAGTCTGGTTTACCAAGGCAGGAAACATTATTTCCTGATCGAATTCGCGCAGAAACCCGGACAGCTGAAACGATTCCTTAATCACGTGTTAGGACCAAATGACGATATCGTGCTATTCGAATACATCAAGAAAACCAATAAGGAAAAAGGGCCGGCGTTGGTCGGTATCGAACTCAAAAATAAAAAAGATCTCGAGCCGATTCTGGAAAAAATGAAGGAGATCAACCTGAAATATACCATTATCAAAAATACCGATCTGTTATATAGTTATCTTATATAAATGAAAAAAACCGAAGAAAAATGCTCGTACGAAAACGGTTTGAAATCCCGCAGTTGGAAACTGACCAGTACTCATGAACGTAGCGATTGGGTGAAACGGGCGCCTGCCAGAGCCATGCTTAGAGCAGTCGGGTTTTCCGAGAGCGATTTCGAAAAACCGATTCTGACCTTGGCTTGCCCATACACTAACGCGACGCCCTGCAACGCGCACATGTGGGAACTGGGGCAGATCGCCAAAAAAGAAATGGAAGTGCAAGGCGGCAAACCGTTTTTGTTCGGAACACCGGTGGTCACTGACGGAGAATCCATGGGAATGGAAGGAATGAAATATTCGCTTGTGTCGCGTGAACTCATTACGGACTGCATCGAAACCATGCACGAAGCATATGCTGCCGACGCCGCATTAACACTCTGCGGTTGTGACAAAACCATTCCGGCTGCCTTGATGTCTTTAGCCCGCAATAACAGCATAGGAATTACCTTATACGGCGGCACCATTTTGCCCGGAGAATATAACGGAGAGGATTTGACCATTGTCAGCACGTTTGAAGCAGTGGGACAATACTCTGCCCGCAAAATCAGCAGTGAAGAATTGAATCAGATCGAATCACATAGCTGTCCCGGATGCGGTGCATGCGGCGGCATGTATACGGCCAATACCATGGCTTCATGCATAGAAGCGCTTGGCATGAGTCTGCCTGGAAGCGCATCGCACCCAGCCGTGGACAGGAACAACATCATATCGGCAAAAAAAAGAAAAGACGTTATCGATTCGGTCAAAACCTTATTTTTCCTTTTGGAAAATAATATCCATGCGCGCGATATTATGACGAAAAAAGCATTCGAAAACGCAATTGCTGTAGGTTTGGCTCTGGGAGGATCCACAAACATGGTTTTGCACCTGATAGCATTGGCGCACGAAGCAAACATATCG
>CAZBEJ010000093.1:0-2128 GCA_964490915.1 uncultured Gammaproteobacteria bacterium | reverse complement strand
ATATTCTCTGGGAAGGGATTTATTACTGCCAAAAAATAAATCAATACAATTCACTTTAGATATAGATTCTCATAAACTCTCGTTTGAAGGGATTATAAATTGGCTCAAAAAACATTCAAAAAAAATCGGAGTTGACAAATAATTTTTTTTCCTCCATAATGAAATTTAGTTATGAAAATTACGGTCTATACGATTACCGATTGCGAATTTTCAAAGCAGGAAAAAGAATATCTGAAGTCTCATCAACTCGCCTTTGAGGAAAAAAATCTTGAAACCAATAAGGATTTTTTGACTGAAATGCTTGCGGTTTCTAATAATTTTGCGGGAACGCCGGTAACGAAAATCGAAAAGGATGATGGAAAAATTGAGGTGTTAAAAGGATTTACTAAAGAGGAGTTTGATAAAACCTTAGGATTCGGCCCTGCTCCTCAACAACCGGCTCAACCTGCACCGGCATCAGCATCGTCTCCGACACAAACTCAACCTTCTGTTCAACCGCCTCCACAACAACCTGACCAGCCGACCCAACCACAACCAACTCCTTCTCAACCACAACAACCGGCGAATCAACCGGCATCTAATCCTCCTCCGGCTAATGACCCTTTAAACTCAATACTTGCCGATTTACAAGCTAAATCAGTTGCTTCAAATCTTAATTCTCAAACCGATTCCAACCGACCCGCTGATTCAGCCCGACCGACTCCGACTGATTCAACTAAACAAGTGCCCTCCGTCCCCGACTTTCCTGCAAAGACATAAACCCACTGATTTATCTATTGACAAATCGTATACATTTTTGTATACTTTCCATAAATGAATTATATAACCCTGCGGCAGACGATCAAACAAAATTTGTTTACTACCTTGGACGTTTTGAAATATTTTCCCGAGGAATCCGAGTCTTCCATAAAAATCCAGCTGCATCGATTTTCCAATCGGCAACTTATTATATCGATAAAAAGAGGCCTCTATTGTTTTGATCTAAGTACTATCGACGAAATGCAGTTGGCAAATATGCTTTATTTACCTTCGTATATCAGCCTGGAATCTGCTCTTCATTACTACGGAATGATTCCGGATATTCCGCAATCCGTCACTTCAATAAACTACACTACTACAAAAATCATTCAAACCAAACTTGGTCTTTTTTCTTATGCTAAAGTAAAACAGGGGTTATTTTTTGGCTTCAAAAAAATAGGTATCGTGACTATTGCGAATAAAGAAAAAGCTCTCCTTGACTATCTATATATAAGAAAAATTACTTCTTTGAAGGAACTGCGTATACAGCTTAATAAATTTGACAAAAATAAATTCTCGCAATACGCTGGATTATTCCCTGGCTGGATACGGAATATATCAATCATATGAATACCGTCATTTTTCAGTTTGACCAGATTTTAGATTTTGCCCGTCAATATAATCTGCCTAGCTCAAAAAAGCGCGCCATCTTGCGCGAATATCTGCAGGTGAAACTTTTGGAATGTATCTATTCCCAGCGCATCTCAAGAAATATTTTTTTTATCGGTGGTACTTCTTTAAGGCTTCTCCGTAATCTTGACCGATTTTCGGAAGATCTTGATTTTGATGCAATCGATATTAAAAATAACGAGATAGATCGAATGATGACTCTTCTTTTAAAACGACTGGAACAGGAACAGTTTGTTATCCGTCTGTATCGGAATAAAACCGCTAAAAGAACCTATTACGAACTCCGCTTTCAAACACTGTTGTCCGAGCTCAAAATCAGCCAGTATGACGAAGAAAATCTTGTGATTAAGATTGATTTTGAATCCCTGTGGAACTATCAGCAAAGAGAAGTAGCATTGCTTTCCCGATACGGAATACTCACCAATATAGTTACCGCAACTATTCATCAGCTTCTAGTGCAGAAACTCGTTGCATATCTGAATAGAGCTCGCACTCAGCCAAGAGATATATATGACATTGTCTGGTTGATCGCGCAAGGAGCAGTTTGTGACAGAATTTTTATGGAAAAAAATGCGGTTCATACGGATTTGGCAGAACAGGCTCTGCACAAATTTGAGAAGGAGAAGATACAATTGACGACTTTTAAACGGCGAATCAAACCCTATCTCATAAACGAAGATCACATAAGGAATCTTGAACT
>CAZBEJ010000092.1:0-2156 GCA_964490915.1 uncultured Gammaproteobacteria bacterium | reverse complement strand
TCGAAGAGTTGAAAGAAAGCTTGAGAAATGGTAATATTGAAGTTCTTGATGTATTGAAAAAGGTATTTTTCGAAACATTGAAGATGCTGCATCCGTTCGTTCCGTTTGTAACTGATGCAATATGGAGAGTTTTCAACGGCGATAAGAGTTCCATATTAATGGAAGGGTTCTGACATTACATATTTTCAGGTAGCATGGATATATGAAACGCACATGGCAACCTAAAAAAGGAAAACGATCAAAAAAACACGGCTTTTTGAAACGCATGAGATCTTCCGGAGGGCGTAAAGTTCTCAAATCCCGCAGGTTAAAGGGAAGAAAACGATTAACAGTATAACAGTTGCTTTATGAATCCGCTGCAATGGTTTGTACAATACATTTTCAATCCGGTATTCTTTTATCCGATCACCAATCTGCTCCTGATGTTTTATAAGATTTTTTTGGTCATACGAATTCCGGGCGCATTTGGATTCTCGATCATCGTTTTGACCGTACTGGTACGGATGTTACTTCATCCCTTTTTTAAGCAACAGTTGGAAACCGCAAAAAAAATGCAGGAACTCAAACCTCATCTTGACCGACTTTCCGAGAAGCATAAAAAAGAACCGCAGAAGCTACAACAGGAACAGATGAAGTTATACCAGGAAGCCGGAATCAATCCGGCCTCAGGTTGTCTTTTCATGATCCTGCAGATGCCGATATTTATTGCCCTTTATCAGGCTCTGTATGAACCGTTTAAGCATGGAAGCATGGCTGCGGCGGTTCAGCAGTTAAACAAAATAGCGTATTCTTTTTCCAAGATATCGACTATAGATCCATGGTTTTTCGGATTGAATCTAGCTTTGTCTCCGTCAAAAGCAGACAGTTTGATATACTACGCTGTTCCGGTTATAACCGCAATTCTACAGTACTATCAAGTTAAATTATCAACCCCGCAGATTCAGTCGCAAGTTCAGGACGCTTCGAAAGACAGAACCGATAAAAAAGCAGATACAGGAGGAGATTTTCAAAAAGCAATGAATACGCAGATGAAATTCATATTTCCTTTGATGATCGGCTGGTTTTCGTATACGTTACCTGTGGGATTATCTCTGTATTGGAATATTTTCTCGATCTTTAGTATAGTACAGTATGGCAAAATAAATACGAAGTCGCAAGCTTTGATTAAAGTCAAAAGTTAAAATTATAATTTAAAAGTAAAAAAGGATAAAAACTATGGATAAACAGCAAACCATTAAAACAGAAGCAGAAACCCTTTTGTCAAAAATGATCTCAAAATATGAAATAGAAGTACAGGAGGATGCAGGAGTGTTTCATATTATTATTAAAACCGAGGAAGAGGCGCCGACCGTAATCGGCAGACATGGAGAAACCATACGGGCAATCCAAAAAATCCTCGAGGTTGTTTTATACAAGCAGTTTGGGGAGCCGATTGACATTCTGGTCAATGTGAACGATTACCGTGAAAAACAGCGCGAACGACTGGAAAATCTCGCATCCCAGTATGCGTCAAAGACTCAAACTCTGAAGGAAGCGACGTATATCAGAGGGCTGTCCTCGTACGAACGGAAGGTGGTCCATGAATATATCACCAAAAATTATCCCGAGCTTTCGACCTATTCTGTCGGTGAAGGAAGAGACAGGCGACTTGTGGTAAGTGTAAAGGGTAATGAGCCGGATGAACAGTCGGAATCAACGGAACAGAAAGAATAATAATCCGGTTTTTCTCCAGTCCGCAACCTATCACTACTTTAAAAACAGAGCGTAGTTCTGCTAGACTGTTACTATATGGTAACGAGTACGGAATCCGGTTCAGGGAGAGTGGATAGTATTGTCCAGGAAGCCAAAGACAGTATAAATAGAGAGATTAGCGCTGTAACAACAGAGGAACAGAAACAAGCGTTGGCCGATAAGTTGAAAAACGAGCTGAATGATGCCGATACGAAGGCGAAACAGGCTGCAAAAGATACAAAAAAAATCGAGGCGGAAAAACAGGAAATAAAGAAAAAACAAGCTCTTTCCTTAGTACGCATGTTAGAAGCTTCAAAACATGAAGACATTCCGGTTTTAAAAGACAAGCAAAAAACAAAAAAAATCCTTGAAGAACTGTCAAAAAAAATTGAGGGTAAGTCACTTTCAAATTCGACCCTTGCTTC
>CAZBEJ010000091.1:0-2178 GCA_964490915.1 uncultured Gammaproteobacteria bacterium | reverse complement strand
CGGCTTTCTCCAAGAAGAGCGGCAGGTATTCATCGTCATCGTCGAGAAAAGCAATATACTCCGAGGTTGAACTCGCGTTTTTCACGCCATAATTCTTGTTTTCGCAGAAATCGAGGCGCACGGGGTTGTGGAGATATCGCACCCGGGGATCCATTATGCTCTTTATCGAGTTCGCCGTATCTTCGTTGCGGGAATCATCCATAATCACAACCTCAAAATTCCGATAGGTTTGACCGAGAACACTCTTCACGGCTCGGAGAACCAATTGGGGCCTGTTATAGGTCGGCACGATGACACTGACTTTCGGCATCAGTTTATCGCCGCCATTCATAGGGAATCATAAACATCGGCTATATCGCTCGCTATTTTTTGCCAAGAATAATTCACTTTTATAAATTCACTTAACGCATTCGTTGGGGGTAGTTGATAGACAGCAGTTATCTTTTGCGCCATGTCTGTTACACTATTGGGATTACAATATACGCCCAAATCATCAAAGTAATCCCGAACGGGTCCGCAATCTCCCAGTATGAGGCGGGCGCCAGCTAATCCCGCCTCCAGACTAACTAATCCAGGAAGTTCCCAAAAACTCGGCAAAACGTGAATTTTTGCATTCAAATAGGCTGAGATTAACAAACTCTTGGAAATATTCTCTAAATGTAATATTTTCTTTTTGTTTTCCACGATAAGTTTCCTAACCTCATCACAATACGATCGATCCGCGTCATCATTATAAACACCAATGAGAACGAGTTTTGTTTCTAGGCTGGTTTCCAAGAACGCCTTTATAAGATTCAATACGTTTTTCTTTCTGTTTATATTTGCAACGGACAAAACATAACTCGTCTTCAGGTTGAGCCTCTGAATAAAAGCATCTTTATTGGCCTCCTGAAACATATCAGCATCTACCCCGTTGGGTATTACTTTAACCCTAGAAACATCAAGGCTAAAAATATATTTCAGCTGGTTAAGTTCGGAATTACTGCTCACAAGAACCACATCCGACAGGTTTAATAACTTTTGCATAAGAAAAAACTTATTCTGGGAGAACGCCAATAACCGGCAACTCATAAACTTCTCCGTCAGTTTATATAAGAAAATATTTGTGCTTGTATAAAAGAGAGGTTGAGCGACGATCTTCTTTCCTTTCGCCTTAGCGGTAAATCCGGTCAAACAGTTACCCGGCTGAAGGCCAATGAGATGGAGTACATCAAAATCATCTTCGCGATCCATGAAATCAATGACATTAATATCATAGCCAAGTCTGCCGATGTATTTCTTGTACATATGCACAAGAACGTTACCACCACCAAACCCCAGCGAGGCGGGGTTTTGGATAAGCAATCTGATTTTCCTTGTCATTTTAAATATAAAACACAAAATCCTCTTCGAAGATTTTTTCCAGTTTATATTTATAACTCGGCTCTATCGACTGAACGATTCCCGGCAATAACCCCTTATCACCCTCATTGTGATAAGCGGACATAACCATGGTGGGCTTGAACTTTCTTATGGTTTCTTTTGCTCCTTTTAGTATCCGAGCCTCGTAACCCTCCGTGTCCATTTTAATAAAGTCAACTTTTGTTATATTATTTTCCCTAACAAAATCGTCTATGGTGGTTATTGAAACTTTTTCCGATCCAGAAAAATCTTCCTTCATCCTCTGGTGGAATACCTCACTATCCGCTAAAACATTGCCTCCCGTCGTATGCTCATAAACAAAAATACTTTTCTCAGATTTTGTATCTCCCAAACCATAGTTATAACAATTAATGTTCTTATAATTGGCTGTATTCTCTTTTAATAACTCAAATGTATACCTTACCGGCTCAAAAGAATAAATTTTCCCTTGGGGGGCAAAATTACTCGCTATTATAGAAAAGGCACCAATATTGGCCCCCGCATCAATGATAACCGAATCGCTCTTCAGTAATTTTTTAGCACTGTACTGATCCAAGTAGATAATCTGATAAATGAGGTCGAATAATTCAGCCATGTTGTCAAATGGCGGATACATTTTATTACCGAAAATATCAATCGAGCTATCGCTGTTAATAAATTTTACAATTGCTCTCCTGGTCTCAATGGTGATAAAATCGGCAAATTTCACCCGAAGGGCTATACTCTTATGTCTAGCCGTGAGCATCAAATTAAGCATTTCAGTAAACGAAAAATAAC
>CAZBEJ010000090.1:0-2187 GCA_964490915.1 uncultured Gammaproteobacteria bacterium | reverse complement strand
CTGAAGCAAAAAACACGAACGGCTGGATGATTGACGTATAGTGGTAAATAATATTACGCATGTTCCAGTCGCTTGACAATAGATTAATCGCCAACTCAGGCGCTGCGATCAACAGCTGGATAGGGGAGAGAAGCGACAGAAATGCGAGCGGACCCAGCAAATAAACCAGATACATAAAGGTATCTTTATACCAAATGTATTTAAATAAACTATAGGGATTGGTTGTCATACCTATAATAATTTTTATAGGCGAATCGCCGAAATCCTGGTAATATTTCAAGGCAAAATGGTCAGTCCCACGATATTGAGGAATAATATAGATCAGGGAAGCGAATGACCAAATCAAGCTTAACGCTATGACAATAATCGCAAATGTAGTATTGTGTTTATCTGACACGATTCTATTCCGTACCTTCTTAATGGAATATGGTATGAATCCGTTACTGTCGGAACAGAGAGCATACAAGCCGAACAAAAACGTAGTGAATCCTACTTCTTCTTTTGAAAACAAACTAAGCGCAAACATCAATAAGCTTGGAAGATATTTTTTCTTCATCCAGAAAAAGATCATCCACAGAAGCATGGAGGTGGCAAGAGTCACCGCATGAAAATCAAAGATATTTGCCCGTTCCATCGGGGTGAACAATAGATATGCGACGCCAAATGTTAACGCAATGAGCTTCTTTTTTTTGTGATTTTTCAATACTTCCAATACAATTCCGTACAAAGCGAATACACCCAGAGCAAGAACGATCGTTTGAATTACTACCAAAGTTTCCGGACCGGCATGGATAAAATAAAACGGAGCAAGGAACGCAAGGAGAATATCGTTGTGGATAGCCATGCGTTTAATCTGAAGTCCGTTAGTCGGATCAGTCAGTTCAAACATCCGTGAAAAATCACCGGTCTCTAACGCTTTATAGGAATTGTATACGGTCTGGTTCATTATCCCAAGATCATAATCTGATGCATAGAGTGTCTTGTAACGGAAAACCGTAAAGATTGAAAAATATACAATATACGCCAGAGTAAAAAATATGAGTGCAGCCTCGAATTTATGTTTTTTCAGTATAGTGATCATAATAGGAAAACATATTATTATACCTGATGCAACCTAATGATTGCCCGAATGGAACTTTTCGTGGATCTCCCGCAAATGAGGATTGGTAACATGGGTATATATCTGTGTTGTCGAAATGTTCTTGTGGCCGAGCATCTCCTGAACGCTTCTCAAATCAGCGCCGTGGGTCAATAAATCCGTGGCGAAACTGTGTCTCAAAACATGAGGCCCTAGACGTTCCAAAAGACCTGCCTTTTTGCGATACTTTTCTACCATGCGTTCCACCGAACGCGCGGTCAGCCGGGATTTCTCGTCGGTCAAACCGTCTTTTGCTTTCGGGCCGGAATATCTCAAAAAAAGCGGGCGGTACGGATCGTTACGCTTGACCAAATATTGTTGCAGCCATGCTTTGGCATCTTTGGATAAAAACACCACCCTGCGTTTTCCACCTTTCCCCATGACGCTGAATTCACCGGACTCCAGATTCGCGTCGTCTTTATTCAAAGAAACCAATTCAGACACACGGAGTCCGGTAGAGAAGAGGACTTCGAGAATTGTTCGGTCGCGCAAACCCCGCAATTCACGCGTCTCAACCGCATCAAATAAACGATCAAGATCCTTAGGTGAAAGAAACTTTATCGTACGGTCACGCGCTTTTCCCAATTCAATCATCTCAGGAGATATGACATTGATTTTCTGTTTGATCAGATATTTAAAAAACGAGCGAAGCGCAACGAGAAAATAGTTCTGTGTCTGACGCTTCAGATTGCCTTTATACGGATTCCTGTACTGATGGGAAAGGTACAGTCTGAAGTTTCTGATGGTTTCCTCGGTAATCTTTTCCGCATCAAAATCCTCCACGTTATTGTTTTTCAGCAACCATTCCTGAAAGAACTGAAGGTAGTACCCGTACATGCGTACGGTCCGGATGGAAAGATTTTTGTCCAGCTCACAGTACTCAAGGAATCTCAGAATCGCTTCTTTTATGCCCATGAATTCATATTAAGCGACATCGAAGTTAAATTCAATCAATTGCGAGAAGGGACAGACCCTTAAAGGCCTAGCCCTGATGGTGCCGGGGAGAGGAGTTGAACCCCCACGTCCTTGCGGACACAAGGTCCTAAACC
>CAZBEJ010000089.1:0-2187 GCA_964490915.1 uncultured Gammaproteobacteria bacterium | reverse complement strand
ATCGGATCACCGGATTTCAAACGCGCAAGTTTTTCAGGTGTATGTCCGACGACCCGGACATCGTTTCCGAAGTCGGCGAACACGCAAGCACTAACCAATCCTACGTATCCGTGTCCTACAAAAGTGATAGTCATAACTTTTTATGATACAAGAAATAAGGCTATTTTTCAATTTGCTTTTTGACTTCTATCAAGCCCTGTTCAAATGTTTTCATGAGGAAAATAGTATCGTATTTTGTTTTGATTTCCGAATATTGCGGTCTTGGCGCTTTGTGCTTGGAATATTCCGCGTATGTTGTCTGCATTATGAGTGACTGATCTAGCGAAAATGTTTTGGCGATCATTATTCCCGCATCATATGGCGACATGCTCGAAGATCCGACAAGATGGTAGATTTTCCCGTCAAAATGGGTGAATAGATACCGAAGCCCATAAACAATGTTATCCACAAATGTCGGCGTCACGCTCGAGTCTGTTACCATATGCAGTTCTTTTTTTTTCTCAAGAAGAGATATGATTCCTCTGACGAAATCCTTTTTCAATTCATATTGTGCTCTATACGGATAGGATAATCGAACGATCATTGCTTGATCTTCAACAATTTTTTCTCCTTCATATTTTGTTTGTGCATAGTATCCAACGGGATTTGGGATGCTGTCCTCAGTATAGGGTGGTTTGGTTCCGTCGAATACGAAATCGGTTGAAATATATATGAATTTTTTTTCTTTATTTCGCACAGCGTCGTATACGTTTTTCGTGCCATTGACATTGATGGAATGGCAAAGATCTTTTTGAGTTTCTGCTCCGTCAACATTGGTATATGCGGCCAGATGGAGTAAAATGTCGAAATCGATATCGTTTATTTTTGTCTGAGTCTGTTCTTTATTGGTGATGTCTACTTCTGTTTGAAGTATATGGATGAATTCAAACTCTTTATCCAATAGTTCTGTAATTCGTGATCCGATAAGACCGGTGGAACCGGTGAGTGCAATCTTAAGCATAATGTCTAATTCCTAATATCTAATACCTAACAAGATTTCAAATTAGTAATTTCAATTGAAAATTTTATTAGAAATTAGAAATTGGATATTAGAAATTACTTTTGGTACTGTTTCTTGTAGTATTCCTGATATTCACCCGTTTTTATGCGTTTCCACCAGTCCTGGTTTTGCTTGTACCATTCGATTGTTTCCTGCAAGGCGGAGTCGAAGCTGTGTTTCGGTCTCCAACCGAGTTCTTTTTTGATCGATGACCAGTCGATGGCGTATCGTCTGTCGTGTCCGGGACGGTCTTTGACATATTCGATCATAGACTCATCTTTGTTCATTAATTGCAGGATGCGTTTAATCACTTCAATATTTGATATGTCATCGGTCAGGCCGCCGATCAGATATGTTTTACCGACGGTTCCTTTCTGGATAATGAGGTCGATTGCCTTACAATGATCCAAGACATAGAGCCAGTCTCTGACATATAATCCGTCGCCATATACCGGAACGTTCTTGTTTTCGATACTGTTTGTTATCGCGAGCGGTATAAACTTCTCCGGAAATTGATACGGACCGAAGTTATTCGAGCAGTTGGAGATAGTAACGGGAAGATTATATGTCGTATGATATGCTCGAACCAGGTGATCGGATGCCGCCTTGGAGGCGGAATAAGGGCTTCGGGGATTATAGTTTGTAGTATCGTCGAATTTTTCCTTTGAATTAAGTTCGAGTGCGCCGAATACCTCATCTGTTGATATATGGTGGAATCTTTTAACGTTATTTTTCAATGCTGCTTGCAAGAGCACATATGTTCCCTCGACGTTGGTCTTTATGAACGGCGCCGGGTCAAGAATTGACCGGTCGACATGCGACTCAGCTGCAAAATGAACAACCGTATCAATATCTTTCATTAAAGAATTCACTTGATCTGAATCGCAGATATCACCTTGTACGAGCGTGTATCCGGGATTTTTTTCAACGCTTTTGAGATTTTCCAGGTTTCCTGCGTATGTAAGCTTATCTAAATTAACAATAGAATCATCCGGATATTTTTTGAGCCAGTAGAGAATAAAGTTGGAACCGATAAATCCCGCACCTCCGGTAACCAAAAGTTTCATAAATCAATTGTATCACATGAAATTATGCTTTTTCAGATGCGGTTTATTGATCAGATTCTCAAGGATTTGCCACCGTTTTCT
>CAZBEJ010000088.1:0-2253 GCA_964490915.1 uncultured Gammaproteobacteria bacterium | reverse complement strand
TTATGCGTTGTTAAACGATCCTTATTTACCTGAAGAATTTTTGCCGGAAGGATGGCGCGGCGAAAAAGTTAGAAAATTATTACGGCATTCGCATATTCTTTAACACATCTTCTTAAAAATTCAGAGTCTATAGCTCTCGCACATACATATGCATCAGCACATTCCCCTTCAAGCTGAATAATCATAATTTTGCGGACGATCGTCATAAAAATTATGATTAGCTGATGGAAAAATGATGTTTGACGATTAAGCTTTTCCTATTATAATCAAGAAAGGATGAAACTAATGAAGAGTTTATATCAGTATGCGCTTTTATCGATGATTTTTTTCATTTCGTCCTCAGGAATAGGTCCAAAATAATCTTCGCATGCCCGCGTCACATTCCGGATAGCGAAGCTTATTTTATGGGATTTTACGTTTAATTTCTTTGCAAGCTGGTTTGCGTTAACAAATAAAATCCCCTCTTCTTCTGGTGGAGAAATAGTTTCGGTGCTTAAACGAAAAACATATATGTCGGCGTCTTTGCAGTGTTGAAATTGAGGTAAACGTAATATCACTGACAAATCCTCCTGGGATATTTTTTCCAGATAATATTTCCGCTTGTAGCCATTTAACAACCGTCTGTCGATTCGTTTAGGAATTTCACCGAGCATGTATGCTATTAATACCTCAACGTGTCTCTCTTCCATGCCGCCACCTATTTCCTGTGCGATTTCAGATGTCGTGATGCCCCCCTCTGCAAAAAGAATCAAGATGCGTTGTATTTTATCAGGAAAATTTTCTGCATGTTCTTTCGGCCAAAAAGATAAAAAATTTTCGTAGGTTTCCGGATGAGGTAGTTTGTCTATACTTTTTCTCCCCATAATGATTTCCATTGCTAGGCGCAGTCTTGTCACAAAACTCCTTTGATATCTCTTGTTTTCTGCTACAACACCAATGGTAGTTCCATGATGGTATTCGTTTAATATTTTCTCGATATCGGTCCATAAATTTTTCGTCCGTATTCCGATATTATTTTTCATATCGGCATTATGGAGAGCTTTCCACATCCTTATTCTTCTGCTTATCATCTTTGTCGCTAATTCGTGATCCGGTATTGTTTTTAACAAACCGTTTATTATGACATGAACTCGCTGCGCATTCATCTTAATATACGGATATCGTCTTTTTATTTCTGCAGCAACGGCAATATATCCGGTACTATCAATACGCAACATGTTTCCATTTAAAGCTTCGGATAGCCATAGCTCTACAACATTTTCTTGTAGTGGCGTCAATATAAAATTGTCTTTATCCGCATAGATTCGTGAAAGCGCAAGGAACAACTCGTAGCTTTTTTTTCTTTCCGCCGTTGTCATTCTGTATTTTTTGAGATACTCTTCTTTCCTATTATATCCACTCAAATCAATACCGTATTGGTGAGCTAACGGTATTCCGAACTCTCCGGACAGAACACTTTCAACAAATGTCTCTACAGATACAATATGCCCTGCATATTTTGACGCATTGAACCTGCCCGTCCCTCCCATTCCTACGGATTTCTCATCTTTATACTGGCCAACACGGTACCATTGGCAAAATTCATCAACGTATTGAAAAGAACAAAAAGTCCTCATTATGTCCATAAGATTCTCCTGTTCAATAGCATACTGGATAGTACGTCTCGCTTTAACATAAGTGTTGATTCGAGGAATTTGTTTTCTTCCGTCTTTATATTGGTATAATCCTTGCTCCATTGCTGAAATAATTTTTTCGCCTTGAGGATATTCCGGATAGCATCCTTGTAATATCGATAAACCTACACCATGCATATATGTATGATAAGGACTGCCCACTATCTTTCTGGATTCGGCGGCTCTTATTTGTTGACCAAAATGTTCTTCTGACAGCCCGTGTGTAAGCATCCAAATTTTTGCATGATTTGTACCCAAGCCTGATTCAAGCGTTTCCCAAATATCACGCAAGCCTTCTCCTCGTGTCCAGCCATGCTGCTGCTCTATATATTCAGCCAATCCAAGAGTATAGCTAAATATTGCTTGATATAATGGAACATCTCTATTCATCGCAGGTAAAGTATGCAATCGTTCATTCATAGGTTAATACATGGGAAAGCCTAAAAGTATACTAAGATTATATAACTTAAAGTATTTTTTATATCAATAGCGCGGATGGCGAGTTCATGTTTTGATAACTATTTTCTTAAAGACCTTTTCCATCGTTATTTTTATTTTCCTCTGAAAATCCCCGATGTCC
>CAZBEJ010000087.1:0-2272 GCA_964490915.1 uncultured Gammaproteobacteria bacterium | reverse complement strand
GCCGAATCTCTTAAATATAAAGCCCGTCTGTTATATCCCATTCCCTGCCATGTCTTTAACAATATTTTTGTCTGCGCCCTTGCCAATGACCGAAAGTCTGGAAACACTTTTATGAAATCCAAAAACTTTACCATAACCCTGGAAACCTGCGTTTGCTGAAGCATTATTTCAGATACAAATACATTGTATGGCGTTATGTGTTCACGCCATATCGGGTTACGTTTGTGTTTTTTATAAAAGTTCCATATAGTTTTCCTAAAAGACCTTATTTCGTTATCCGGAATCTTCATACATCCACATAGTATATCCTATTACAATATCTTGTGTTCTTTGAAACTGTAATAGACCTCTTTACACACAATGACGTGATCGATTATTTCTATACCCAGGATTTTACCGGACTCGATAAGCCTGCTTGTTAACTCCATATCCTCATCAGACGGATTCGGATCGCCCGAAGGATGATTATGGGAAATAAGAATCTGTGCGGCAGAATGTCTGATCGCATTCTCAAAAACTTCTCGTGGGTGAACAACACTCATGTTAAGCGTACCTATCGAAACAATTTCTTTTTTGATAATCTGATTCCTTACATCAAGATAAAAAATTACGAAATATTCTTTCGTTCGTATCCTTATCTCATCTAACTCTTTCCATACATCCTCAGGACTCAACACTAATACCGTCCTTTTGTTGTTGAATAGACGTTGACCAAGTTCAAAACATGCGACGATTCTGCATGCTTTGGTAGTCCCTACGCCGTGGTATTCCATCAAATTCTGATACGTTATTTTTTTATTTTCCTGCTCAGCATATTTTTTGAAAAGCTTATGCGCCAAATCTAAAGCATTCTGTTTCTTCGTTCCTGATCCTACTATAATCGCCAAGAGTTCCGTATTGGTCAATCTATCTGTCCCATATCTGATAAGTTTTTCTTGAGGTCTGCTATATTTTGGGAGATCTTTTATTTTCATGTCTTTATTACCTTGCCTACTGACAGGCTGGTTTTAATAACTTTATAAACTTTATTAAATTTTATGTCCACGGATTATATGCTACAAAAAAACAATTAAGCTCTTTGTGAAGCAATAGCGGTGAAGTATGGATTATTCTGCGAAAAAAACTTAGAGAAATTTTTAAGGTATTTGGAATCGAGTGGTTAAATCGTGTAATCTTTTTCCCGGAAAGATCGCCCTGTCTTGCGGAAAGTTTTTTGCCCTTAACTGCATTATAGTTACCCCCACCTTTGATTGCCTGACTGATTTTTTCTATTATACCTCTAGACTCGCCCAGAGGATCCGGGAAGCGTATGTTTTATACGGGGACCATTTCGCAGCGATCTCTTCAACTTTTTTCTTGCTTGGTTCTGTTTTCATTTTATAGATTTTCATTAACCCTTTTCTTAATCCCAGATCCCCTGAGGAAAATACGTCTTCACGAGCCATAACAAACATGAGAAACATCTCACATGTCCATGGTCCGATTCCTTTTACTTGCAGTAATTCTTTCCTTATTTCATCATCGCTCATTGAATCGAATTTGGAAAATCTCAACCTACCGTGTATCACATGCTCAGCCAAATTGCGGACATACCGAGCTTTTGCATTGGACATACCGCTTGCTCGAAGATCTTCAGGTGATTTCGGAAGAATATCGCGAGCAGTAATAGTTCTTCTGGAAAATAATTTCTTAAAACGACCGAATATTGTTTCCCCTGCCTTATTCGAAAGTTGCTGACAAATGATCTCCCGGCACAAGCGGGAAAAATAGTTAGATGGATTATCTTTTTTTATCGGTTCGATCACTCCAACCTTAACAGCTGCCGCATACAGAACCGGATCGCTGATTTTGAAATGGGAAAGGACTTTTGTATGCATATAGGAAGTATAACAAAGTCTGAGGCTACATCAACGGAATGTAATCAAGTACGTTCGAACCTTTATTTTAAACTGATAATGGAAAATCAGGAATGTTATATCCCTAAAATTCCTCGCTTATTTTGATAAGCTGATATTTACCTTGTATCCCATCACCTCAGCCATTTTCTCCAAAAAACCCAAAGAAGGATTAACGTTACCAGCCTCAAATCTGGCAATGGCCGATTGTTTGGTCCCAATTTTTTGGGCTAGTTCTTTTTGGGTAATCCCTTTTTTAATTCTGGCAGAAATAAGTTCAGATATTGCCTCATAACGAGGAGTCAGTTTATCATATTCTTTTTTGACGGCTTTGTTTAGCAGTAATTCTTCTTTTAATTGTTTCCAAGTTCTCATAG
>CAZBEJ010000086.1:0-2335 GCA_964490915.1 uncultured Gammaproteobacteria bacterium | reverse complement strand
TTGTATTTTATTTGTAGGTTCTCTATAATCATATTTTATGAGTATACACCTGGTATGTTTAGACATATTCAGAGTTTTATCCGTCCACACTCGCTTTATCATCTTCCAATATTTGAAAACAAACGGCCGCCTCACCAATATTTCCGATCTGGTAAAGCTGGTTGGTTTATCTCAACCTACGGTTACGTTTCATGTAAACCAACTGGTAAAAGCCGGTCTGGTAAAAAAGCATAAAGTAGGAAGGAATATTTATTGCAAATTAGAAAATCATAATGTTTGTAAGACCTGTCTTCTTTCTTGAATGATATACTTATTTGTACATGCAAGTTAAAAGAATTCGGCATCCTCACTATCATTTTTCCTATACTACTTCTTTTGCCAAACATTATGCGGTTATCGTCGGCGTGCTCATTTTTATCACCGTATTTTTATTGATTCTTTTTCCTCTTTTTTCTCACACTAAGCCGGAAGCATTTAATAAAATATCATTCTTTGGATTATTATCATTGAGTGCTGCAACATTGTTACGTTTATTAGTTTCATATATCTTATCGATTATCGTCGCTGTTCCTCTGGCTTTGATGATCAATATTCCCAAGTTAGAAAAAATCCTATTGCCTGTTTTTGATGTTATCGAGTCAATCCCGGCTTTGGCATTTTTTCCATTTGTTGTTCTAATTTTCATCAAGCTACAAATGACAGAAGGAGCTGCGATTTTTATCCTATTTATGGCCATGGTATGGAATATTGTGTTTAGTGCAGTTGGTGGTTTAAAGTCAATTCCCAAAGAAATCAACGAAGCTGCTTTTGTGTTTAAAGCAAAAGGGGTAAGAAGATTGTTTTTGGTGACACTGCCGGCGATATTCCCGTATTTATTGACTGGATCAATGCTTGCGTGGGCACAAGGATGGAATATCATTATCGTAGCAGAAGTACTTCATACGTATATTCCCGGCGGAACTTCACAACAAGATCTTCGCGGTTTGGGAAGTCTATTGGTTAACGCGACTTATCATGCAAACAATGCATTGTTTATTTCCGGCTTGATTATTATGATTTTACTCATTGCCACGATTAATTTTTTTGTCTGGCAGCGGTTATTGCACTATGCTGAACGATTTAGATTCGAATAATATCATTACGTTCCATACGGTTATTAAACAATATACGGTAACTTTACCAAAGTATGCTTTGAATGGATGTGAACTGATAGTAAAAAAAGGAGAATTTTTTTGTTTGGTTGGTGCTTCAGGATGCGGCAAATCAACGATTTTAAAAATAATCGCGGGACTGGAAAATGCTAGTTCCGGAACGGTAATAAAACCCAATGATGTCTCCATGGTATTTCAATCCGGAGCATTGTTTCCTTGGTTGACGGTTCACGATAATATTGCGTTCGGTCTCCAGTCGTTAACCGAGAATAAGGAATCGGTCAATCAAGCAACGAAAAAATATCTCAAGATGACTGGATTAGAGGGATTTGAGAATAAATATCCAAGAGAACTTTCCGGTGGTCAACGGCAGCGAGTTGGTATTGCGCGGGCATTAGCCATCAATCCTCAGGTTTTACTTCTGGACGAACCATTTTCAGCTTTGGATCCGCTCACAACCGAAGAACTTCATCGCGATCTTTTAAATATTTGGGAAAAAACCAGAATTACAGTACTTATGGTTTCACATCTTTTGGAAGAAGCTGTATATCTTGCCGACAGGGTTGGAGTAATGAGGGAAGGAGCGATTGATAGCGTAGAGGAGATAGCATTGAAAAGACCAAGAGATATAGAGAGCAAAGAATTTTTGGCAGTAGTAAAAGATATCAGAAAAAAGTTTTTTTGATTGATGAAATCATGGCAGAACTTATGCTATGATGAAAATATAGGGAGGTGAGAATAATGGAAGATAAAATAGCAAAATATATACGGAGACACACGATGACTATGGTTTGGTTGACGGTCATAGGCTTCATCTTATTGGCCGCAGGAGAGTATATCTTATATAGGAAAGTGATGTCAATCAATAAAATGGTTTCGGAAAGCACCATGCAGCTGAAGGAGGATTTGAAACCGAAGTATAGCGTTATGATGCAAAAAGGCAGAGTAATGATTGAACGGAATAGTCAATATGTCCCATTGGAATCCGACATGATGACACCTGACGGAACCTTGATGATGAAAGACGGAACCATTATCAATCCGGATGGTTCACGTATGCGGTTGGGCGAAGGAAAGGTCATACAAATACGCTAAGTTACCGCGAGATTTTTCTGAATATTATCGTCTCATTATTGGCATATATTTTTTTGTACTCCGAGGATTCGTTAAATTTCTCTGTTAAT
>CAZBEJ010000085.1:0-2366 GCA_964490915.1 uncultured Gammaproteobacteria bacterium | reverse complement strand
AACCGCTCCGTGCCGGCCATATTTCAAAGTGGCGGTCGGCTCACCAATGTCAACGCCTGTTAATTTCAACTGGCTGATCATAAATTAACGACCAAATCCGTATTTCCTTCCTCTTGACTTCTCCTATCTAATATTCTATAATTATGAAAGTTAGAAATTCCAACTATATATGCCATTACTACCGCCATCGATTGAAGAGATAGTCCGTTTGCAACAGAAAGGGTTGATTACCATCCCTAAAAAAATGCGGGATGAGCTCAATATTGATGAAAATGATTTTCTGCGTCTCAAAAAAGAGAAAGGGAAAATTATTATAGAGCCCGTCCGAACGCTTCCTTATCCTATCCGAAGTTATTCGGCAAAAGAAATCGATGAATTTATTGCTTTTGATAAAGAGGAAACAAAAACACTGAGAAAGAAAAAACTCATATGACAGAAAATCTAAAATCACGTGTTTTTTTTAATGCTTCTGTTATTCTTGCGGGTTTGCATTCCCGAACCGGCGCATCAGGAACATTGCTTACATTGGTGCGGCAACGAAAAATTATCGGAATCATCAGTGAAATCGTATGGAACGAAGTCATAAGAAATACAATTAAAATCGGCCTGTCACGAGAAAAAACAATACGATGGTTGCATCAATATTTTTTGATAATATCCGCTCCTGAAAAATCGAAATTTCCGCCATATAAAAAAATAACGGTTGATGAAGGAGATATTCACTTATTTGTCAGCGCCGAAGAATCAAAAAGCTGTTATTTGGTCAGCCTTGATAAAAAACACGTACTTACGCTGCAAAAACACATAACGTCGTGCCACATAGTGTCACCAAAGGAGTTGATGGAATACCTCCATAACCATACAGATGTTTTCTGATTGGCCATTCATTTATTAGCTATATTAACGCAAATTCCGCTTGACAATGAGCGTAATTAATGATAATATCGCTCATATGGCAATTCCGCGCTGGTTAGCCGATCCCATTAAGGAAAAATTATCTCACGGCAATAAAGGCATTATTCTCTATGGCGCCAGACAAACCGGTAAAACAACCCTTATTCGGGAAATTATCCGTGATCTTGGTATTAAAACCCTGACCATAAATGGTGATCAAAACCGTTTCCAGGATATTTTGATCAGCCGTGACCTTGCTCAGATCAGATCTCTTACTGAAGGATACAAGCTTCTCTTTATAGACGAAGCGCAAAGAATACCTGAGATTGGTTTAGCTTTGAAAATAATGTTAGACAATCTGCCTGGGCTAAAACTGATCATAACAGGATCCTCATCTTTAGATCTTGCCAGTAAGATCAGTGAGCCGCTGACCGGCCGCGTCTGGACTTACCGTCTGTATCCCGTTGCCTTCGTAGAATTGCGCCGGCTGTATAATGGCGTGGAACTTAACACTCAACTTGAGGAACGGCTGATTTACGGCAGTTACCCGGAAATTTTTTCATATACTTCTCTGTCCGCCAGGCAGGAATACCTGCAGAACTTAAGCGATGCATATCTGTATAAGGATCTTTTGGAGCTTGGGGGATTAAAAAATTCCAGGAAAATCAGAAACCTGTTGAAATTGGTTGCATTCCAGACGGGAAATCAGGTTTCCCTTTCGGAACTGGGGACTGCTCTTGAGATGGGCAAAGACACGGTGAACCGTTATCTGGACTTTTTGGAAAAGTCGTTTGTGTTGTTTCGTCTGTCGGGCTTTAACCGGAATCTGCGCAAGGAAGTCACCAAAATGGATAAAATCTATTTTTACGATCTGGGGATACGCAATAGTATCATTGACAATCTTAAACCTCTCGGAGACAGAAACGATGTCGGACAGCTATGGGAAAATTTTTGTATTACCGAACGGATGAAAATGACCGGTTACAGGCAAATTCTTTGTTCACACTACTTCTGGCGCACATATACCGGAGCGGAAATAGACTACGTAGAAGAACGCGGGGGAAAACTTTTCGGCTATGAATTTAAATGGAGGGAAAAACAGTTCTCGTCTCCTCCCAAAAGTTGGGTATCAACATATCCCGGTTCCTCCTTTACCGATATCAGCCGGAAAAATTATCAGAAATTTGTTTTGGAGTTATATTAACATAGAACCTCCCTCCCCTTGACTTTATGATGCAATTTGTATTAATCTGGAGATATAGCATATATATGTACATGAAAAAATACAGAAAAATAAAACTCCGCGCACTGCTATCAATATCCCTGTTCCTTATTGCTATCGTACTTCTGTCAATACAGCTTTATAAGGCGCAAACCGTGTTGGGTGTCGCGGCTCCGGGCTCTCTCACCATTGGCTCTACCGGAAACTTTCTCACCAATGTAATCAGTAATTTAAACGCTTCAGGCTATGC
>CAZBEJ010000084.1:0-2427 GCA_964490915.1 uncultured Gammaproteobacteria bacterium | reverse complement strand
TGATTCTCCCTCCTGTTTCCGTTCCGGGCGACATGATATTTTTGGGCTGGGCATCCATCCTGGCAATCGCATCAAAATATATATTCGCGATAAACAAAAAGCACCTGTTTAACCCCGCGGCAATTGCCGTGGCGCTTACCGCTTTCGGATTCGGCGGGTCGGCAAACTGGTGGGTCGGTAATGCCACACTTGCACCGTTTGTCGCAATCGGCGGATATCTGATCGCACGCAAAATCCACCGTGAGGATATGGCATTTGATTTCATATTGACGGTTTTTTTTATCAGTACTGTTTTTTCATTTATGTCCGGCGGTACCATATTCAACACGATCAACCAGGTTATCCTCCATTCATCCATGCTTTTTTTTGCATTCATAATGCTGACAGAACCATTGACTACACCGCCAACCAGACGACTTCAAACCATATATGCGATTCTCGTAGGTATTCTGTTTATCCCCAAAATACACCTGGGAAATATTTACTCGACACCAGAACTTGCTCTGGTTTTCGGAAATATATTCTCATATCTTGTAACGTCAAAACAGAAACTTATCATGACGCTCAAGGAAAAAATCCAACTCGGTCCGGATCTTGCCGATTATATTTTCCAGCCGGATCAGAAATTCGTTTTTGTTCCGGGCCAGTATATGGAATGGACACTTGCCCACCCGTCCGCCGACAGCAGGGGAATCAGGCGGTACTTTACGCTGGCATCCTCGCCGACGGAAAATAACGTACGGCTCGGCGTCAAGTTTTACCAAAACGGCAGCAGTTATAAAAAATCTCTGCAAAGCCTTGATTCAACTAAGCGGATAGTAGGCAATCAGCTTGCTGGTGATTTTACCTTGCCGGACGACGAACGGAAAAAACTGGTATTTATCGCCGGAGGCATCGGCATCACGCCGTTCAGAAGCATGATCAAATATCTCGTCGATATGAAACAACAAAGAGACATTGTTCTTTTTTTTGCAAACAAACGAGCCGATGAAATCGTATACAGGGACGTATTCGACGATGCGCAGAAACAACTGGGAATAAAAACCATATATACGCTTACTGATACCAACGCAATTCCCCAGGGATGGACCGGAAAAACCGGAAGAATCGACAGCGCCATGATCATGACCGAAGTTCCCGATTATATGGAGCGGACATTTTATCTTTCAGGACCACATATCATGGTAACAGCTTACGAACACGCCTTATTGCAAATGGGAGTAAAATCAAACCAGATCAAAAAAGACTTCTTTCCGGGGTTTGTCTAACTACGTAAAAACCATCAAAGCAAAAATCCCGAGCGCTGCAAATACCGCGCCGTACCAGAATGCTGCAGCAGGAGAAACAATATCCCACAACTGTCCTGCGACAATGCTCGCAAAAAGTGCTGATAATCCAACTGTTGTGCTATACCATCCGACAGCGCTTGCCCTAAACTGCTGGGGAACAAAATCAGACGCAAAGGCTTTTCCCACCGAGCGGAAAATTCCCTGATACAAACCGTACAAAATAAACAGGAAAGCGATCAATACCACATTGGCACTCATGGCAAATCCGACATATACAATGAGGAAAATGGCAAATGATCCCATAAGTAAGTTTTTCCTTCCTATTTTATCCGAAAGATTACCGGCAGGATATGAGATCAAAGCAGCCACCAGATTGAAAAATGCGTAGATGACAATGGTTACGACTAATGGAATACCGATCCGTTTCGTTTCCAAAATCAAAAAAGAATTACTCGAATTCCCTATACCGAATAACGTGATTACTCCCAGATATTTCCAGTATGGTTTTGGGAATCTATGGGATGAGAAATCGAGTTTCGACTTTGACTTAATATCGACCTTTTTTTCTTTAACCAGCAAAATCATACATACTGCCAAAAGTCCCGGGATGATCGCGAGATAAAAAATAGATCTGATATTTAAATGCAGGAAAAATAATAAGACAACTGCAACCAACGGTCCCACGAATGCGCCGAAATTATCACCGATTCCTTCAAGTCCGAATGCTTTTCCCCGGTGTTTTTCATCCGCCGATCCCGCAATCAATGCGTCGCGAGGTGCTGATCGCGTACCCGTTCCTAAACGGTCGATGAATCGGGTACCCAACACCCATTGCCAAACCGTTGCAAAACCTATCAACGATTTTGAAATCGCAGCAACTACATACCCGATAATCGCAAGCGGTTTCCGCTTTTTCATGACATCTGATAACCAGCCGGACACCCCTTGGATAATATTCTGCGTTGCTTCTGCCATTCCTTCGACCAGCCCGACAATACCTGCATTTGCCTTTAGTGTCTGTGTAAGAAAGATAGGTAAAACAGGATAGAGCATCTCAGTGGAAATATCTGCGAACATACTCGCCAGTGTAAGAAAAAAAGTATTCTTGGATAATCCCTCAAAAGGATCTTTTTTCTTG
>CAZBEJ010000083.1:0-2446 GCA_964490915.1 uncultured Gammaproteobacteria bacterium | reverse complement strand
TTTTCAGAGTTCAGACACATTATGCGATCTGCTTTCCCTGAACCCTGCTTCCGTGATTTTGACGAACCGTGCGTGCTGCCATAATTCTTGTATCGATTTTGCGTTACAATAACTCATGCCGCTTCTTAATGCTCCAGCCAGTTGATATATGACGTCTGAGACATGGCCTTTATATGGCACGAGTGCTTCCACACCCTCAGGTACGATGGTATTCAGTTGCTTTTCCGTGTTGTTTTCGAGTTCTATCTTCCGGTCTGCTGTTGCCAGGAACGAAGCGGAACCGCGATGCACTTTATATTTCATTCCTTTTCTCATGATAATGTCACCCGGGCTTTCGTCAGTTCCCGCAAACCATCCTGCGAGCATACAGGTCGAAGCTCCTGCAGCAAGCGCCTTAGTAAAATCACCTGGATAATTGGTTCCTCCATCAGCTATGATCGGAACATTTTTTTTCTTTGCTTCTTCAGCACATTCCATAACCGCAGTCAGCTGCGGAACACCGACACCGGCAACGATACGCGTGGTACACAGTCCGCCGGGACCTATACCCACCTTAACGGCGTCTACTCCTCTTTCGATCAAGTCACGGGTACCTTCTTTCGTCGCCACATTGCCTCCAATTAAATCAATATCTTTATATTTCTTTTTAATTTCCGAAACCGCGCGTAACGCAACGTCATTTTGCCCATGAGCAACATCAACCACCAACACATCGACATCCGCGTTAACCAATGCCTCCGCCCGTTCCAAATAATCCTTGACTACGCCGATGGCAGCGCCTACCCGATACCGTCCGTATGAATCTTTTGTGGAAAACGGATATTTTTCGTAATCCAACACCGAGCGGGCCGTGATCAATCCTTTTAAATGACGGCTGTTATCGACCAAAGGCAATTTCTCGATTTTATATTGGTTAAACAGTTTTTTTGCCTGGGCAAAAGTCGTCCCGACCTTGCCGGTTATGAGTTTTCTGAACGGCGTCATAACTTTTGAAACAGGCGTATTCTGATCCGTAACGAACATGAAATCTCGCTTGCTGATAAGTCCTACTACACCATTATCTTTATCCACGACGACAAATCCGTCTACATTTGTTTTGCGCGACAATTTCTCGACCTTGAACACCGTAGTATCCGGGGAAACGATATACGGATTATATAAGATGTACCCTACGTCTCGTTTCACTTTTTTTACCTGCTCGACTTGTTCTTCGATCGTCATAAACCGATGAAGGATCCCTATTCCTCCTTCTTTTGCCAACGCGATGGCCATATCGGCTTCCGTTACCGTGTCCATGTTCGCGGAAACGAATGGAATATTCAATTCAATATTCGTGGTAAGATGCGTTCTCGTTGCAACTTCGGACCGGTGATCAATGAATGATTTTTGCGGAATGAGCAACACGTCGTCGTACGTCAAACCTTCTACAAATTTCATAAGATTAAAATCAATTTCTAATATCTGATTACTAACAAAATTATTAATTTAAAATTTGAAATTTCATTGGAAATTGGTAATTAGGTATTTGAATTTATAAAAATATATTCGATTCTCTTTCCGCACCAACCGATATGATTTTTATAGGGGCTTTCAATTCACGTTGAATAAATAGTATATATGATCTCGCTTCTTTTGGAAGGGCATTGAATGAATGAATATGTGAGATATCGGTTTTCCATCCTGTGAATTCTTTGTATATAGGCTTGCACTGGCTAAAATCTCCCATAACACCCGGAATTTCTTTTATGGTTTTTCCGTGCAAAAAATATCCTACGCAGACTTTAATACTGGACAATGTTGACAAAACATCCAATTTGGTAATTGTCAGATAATCAAACCCCGACAAACGTATGGCAGTTCTCACCATTACCAGATCAAGCCAACCGCACCTTCTGGGCCGTTTTGAGACCGTGCCGAACTCTCCACCTATGGTACGAATTTCTTCACCTGTTTTGTCGAATACCTCTGTTGGAAACGGTCCGTTCCCCACTCTAGTCGTATATGCTTTCACGATTCCCATACTCCATATTTTTTGAGGTGCAATACCCACGTACGGGAAAACCGAGCCGGAAATCGTGTATACCGCGGTCGTATACGGATATGTTCCGTAAATGGCGTCAAGGAAAGTACCATGCGCACCTTCGAATAATACTTTTTTCTTTATATTTTTCTGAATAAATAAAGAGGCATCACCTAAATACTGTTTCAGTTTCTTCCCGTATCCCACATATTCTCGATAGATCTCATCAACATTAAGATTCGATTCCTGACCAAATACATATCGTATCTGCTTTTCTTTCATGGGCACTATTGTTTGTAATCGTTCTTTTAATGCATCAGGATGAATAAGATCTTCGAACCGGACGCCTGCTCTATTATTTTTGTCTTCGTAACAGTACCCTATTCCCAAATGGAGGCTTCCGGTAGCTTTTTTCCCTTTCCATTT
>CAZBEJ010000082.1:0-2468 GCA_964490915.1 uncultured Gammaproteobacteria bacterium | reverse complement strand
TTCCGGGACGGTTCTTTGAAAACCCGCCAATACAATCTGCTACTGCACCCTTCAATAAACATAATTTGCTTAACTTTTTTGGTATTGACAACATAAAAAGTATAGACTAAAATAGCATTATGTATTTCAGACATCTTGACCAGCAACTGCTTGAGCATTTGAAAAAAAGAAAAGAAATAGCTGTCATCCTCGGAGCCAGGCAGGTCGGTAAAACGACAATCTTAAAAAAACTTTTTCCTCAGGCCCTCTATCTGACTGTTGATACCGAACCTATAAGAGAAAATCTCAACCTGTTTGATCCTGCTATCTACCGGCAACTCCTTCCTACAGGGGCTAAAATCGTCGTAATTGATGAGATACATCTACTCACTGATCCGGGAAGAGCAGCAAAAATTTTTTATGACCAGATACCCGAAGTTAAGCTTATCGTGACAGGCTCTTCTTCGTTTAGGATAAAAAATAAGACCTCCGAAAGTCTGGCTGGACGCAAGGTCGAATATCATCTTTATCCGTTAACCTTGACTGAATATCTCGTCCAAAAAGGAATTAGTAAAAAAACCGACTTTCCGGTTTTAACCCAACTTGCAAAGGGTATTATTCCGTCTCGTGATAAAAGCTATCTGTTCGACCTGGCCGGACTCTTGGAGAATCTCCTGGTCTATGGCCTGTATCCGGCCCTTATCTCACAACCGGTTGATACGGTTTACCTGAAAAATCTGACGGACAGTGTGGTGTTTAAGGATCTTCTTGATTTGTTGCTTATTGAAAACCGGAAAGCGGCTCTAAACCTTCTGCGTCTTCTGGCTTTTCAGGTTGGGTCGCTCGTAAACTACTCTGAACTGGCTGCTAAACTGGGCATTGAAACCAGAACGGTCAAACGGTATATCGCGCTATTTGAAGAAAGCTTCATTATTTATACTTTGCCACCGTTTTCCAAACGGACAAGTGGAGAGATTGGAAAAATGCCGAAAATATATTTTTATGATACGGGACTTCGTAACAGCCTGATTGATAATTTTCAGCCTACACTTCTGCGTCCGGACGCCGGAGCTTTATGGGAAAATTTTGTTATCTCAGAGATTTGGAAAGCAAATTATTACGGAAATTTTGGGTACAAATTGCACTTCTGGCGAACAAAACAGGGTTCTGAAATAGATCTGGTTCTGGAAAAAGACGACCACTTTACGGGCCTGGAAATTAAGAGTCAAAATCGTCGTCCCGGCACGGCCTTCCATAATCGCTACCCTGAAGCAAAAATCGGGATCATAACCAAAAAAAATCTTTATTGAATATCTTTTCCTAAAATAATCTTACCGCTCTCCGCATCGAGCCGATTAACCTGAATCTAAGTCTTGTTTAATCGGTTGTAGAACCTATCGTATAAAAATAATGTACACTGTATGTAATCATGAAAATTGGAAATTGGAAATTGGAAATTGATAGCGGTTTTACCCTCCTTGAACTGCTTATTGTCATTGCGATTCTGGCAGTCATCGGCATCATATCACTTATATTATTAAACCCAATGCAGCAAATCGGAAAAGCTTGGGATGCAAAACGGAAAGCAGATCTTGCAACATTACGTAAAGTATTTGAGGATTATTATAATGATAAAGGCTGTTATCCTCAGCCAAATCAGGTTTGTTATAATATCGACCCTCTGAATCCAACCCCGCCGTTTTCTTATAGTCATGGATTCGGT
This sequence comes from uncultured Gammaproteobacteria bacterium, assembly GCA_964490915.1. Lineage (GTDB taxonomy): Bacteria > Patescibacteriota > Microgenomatia > UBA1406 > GWC2-37-13 > CAZBEJ01. The sequence continues at coordinate 766 of CAZBEJ010000082.1, read as the reverse complement.
TTCAACAAGACTGTTGAAAGCTGGGGATGCTATATCTGCGATAAACAACCGCCCAACAACCCGGATTTTTCACCATATCTTTCCCAGCTTCCATGCGATCCCCAACATCCTCAACAAGACTATTTATATCAAGTAGACGCCCAATCAGGCAACTGTCCAACCTGGTATCGGATATATGACAATTTATCGGTTACCGCTGATCCAGAAAGCAGCAAAATTGGGTGTACGAGCTCCGGATGCGGGCCGCGAAATCCGCCGGCGCCCACTCCTCCATGGGGCTACTCTTATGGCGTATCCAGTTCAAACATGGGCTTTGAAACCAGTAATCAATTCAGTTGTTTCTTTACTACTGGTTGTAATCAATGTACGCCGTCCACATATAATGGATGCTTAAGCTCTCCCAACTGCAATCATTCTAAAATTTACTCAAGCAAATCCGCCTGTTGCCTCGCTAACGGCTGTCAATAGTGACGAGTAGCAAAAGTCCATAATATTCAATTGACAACGTATCTTTAAGTTAACTATACTGATTATCTATGGAACAAGTCCCGTTTTCAGAAACGTTGTCAAAAGTTAAATCATGGATAATCGTCGCTCTCGTTTTCCTCTTTCCGCTTTTTTTTCTTCCTATAACCCAGGAGTTTTTCAACACCAATAAGCTGTATTTGATGGCATTGGGCGTTATGGCTCTTGTTCTCATTTCAACCATTGAATTTCTGGTGAATAAAAAGCTTCATTGGCAGCAAAAATCCTTCGATTCTCCGGT
>CAZBEJ010000081.1:0-2487 GCA_964490915.1 uncultured Gammaproteobacteria bacterium | reverse complement strand
TCAGCAAGTTTCTGCCAGGCAACGATCCTATGAAATTGCGTTTCATCTTTTGTCTGTCCGTCATTGGTGGTCCATGATCTATTGGTAGCGACTCCGAACGTACAAACCGCGGTGCCTGACGGAGTGTATTTCAATTCCGGATCTCTGGTTAAATTCCCGATCAATACGACCCTGTTCAAGGATCTGCTGGCCATAATTTCGTGTAACGCGAAACTGGTAACGTGAAACGATAATCTAGTTTTCCGAAACTAACAATAGATAGCGCAGTATTTTTTCGTTGAAATTGAGTTTTTTCCGGAACTCCGCAGTCTGTTTTACATCCATCTCCAGGATCCAGTCGAAAAAAAAAGCAGATCGTGCTTTCTTGATTGCATACGCAAGAGTTTTTTTACCCCATGCTTCCTCTTTCACGATTTTTCCGGATAATGATTCGATAAGCTGCTTTACTGACGGGCTATCTGCTTCTTCATTCAGAAGAAAGACTAATTCGTACGCCATAGATTAATTGAAAGTATAATATGAGGTATGCGAAAAATCAACTGGAAACAGATATTGGTTATTAGCTATTGGTTATTAGTTATTGGTTTATTATTCTATACTCGGTTCCTCAATTTAGGGTGGGGCTTGCCTTTCCCGTTTCATCCTGATGAACGCAATATGGCTCTTGCAATACAATCATTAAGCTGTGACTCGACGGGCGTTGAGTCATTAATCGCAAATTTGCAGTACTGTTTCAGTCCCCATTTTTTTGCCTATGGTCAACTTCCTTTATATGTGAGCTATATAGGAGTTCAAATCTATCATTTTTTTACTCTCGCCATTGGAAAACCCATAAGTTTTATAGAAGCTACCATGGCATTACGATCCATTTCAGCTATCGCCTCAGTAATGACTGCCTTAACCATGTTTGCAATTATTCGTGATATGATTCGTCTGCACAAAGACAGTACATTTTCCATTCCTTATACCTTATTTCCTATACTTTTAATCATCTTTTCTCCAGCGCTTATTCAGTTCAGCCATTTTGGGACGACGGAGTCTTTGTTGATGTTTTTCTACACTGCACTACTATATATATCGATAGTATTTATGAAAGGAAAAATGCGCATACGGTACTTTGTTATTGCCAGTTCGCTATTGCTAGGTTTTGCACTGGGAACGAAAGTTTCGAGCGCTGTTTACATACTGATCCCTTTGCTAGCGATACTTTTCCGTAAGAAAAAGACTAGGTTGTTAAGCATACCGGTTATCATGGCTACAATTTTTTTTGCCACAGGTTTTATTTTTCTAATTTCGTCACCGCAGAATTTCATCTCTTTCAACGAATTCATATCTTCGATTTCGTACGAAAGCAATATCGCAACAGGAATAGCGCGAGTGTTTTATACCAGGCAGTTTGACTACGCAATTCCGGTTTTATTCCAGTTTAAGGATATATTTATGTATGCTCTCGGAATCCCTGTTTTAATTCTATTTCTGCTGGGTTTTGTTTTTTTGCCGTGGAAGCGATCGGATGCAGCATTACTCCGTTTTGCGTGGATTGCATATTTTGTTTCCCAGGCTTTTCTTTATACCAAATGGACACGATTTATGGCGCCGATATTTCCGATAATGATTATGCTGGCGATTTTATTTCTCATTCATGTTTTTAGTGAAGTCTCTGCAATGAAAAGATTCAAAAAAATAATTCATCACTATCACTATGTATTCTCCATACTTTTTTTTCTTATCATATGTATTTCTATCATTCCCGGTATAGCGTATCTTTCCGTATATCAGAATCCCGATGTGCGGGAACTGGCGTCAAGATGGATTATTCGCCATATACCTGAAGGTAGCAATATTCTTTCGGAAACTGCGAACGTTGTCGACTTGCCTCTTTCGATCTCATTCCCCACCCCTTCATATCACATAATTTCATTTGATTTTTATGACCTCGATAGAGATCCATTACTTCAGAATGAACTAGCGGTCGATGTAAAAAAGGCAGATTATATCATCATTCCTTCACGAAGAATTTTTGCCAATCATACATGTATGGATAATACTAATATGAATAATACTAAATATCAAATACCAAATGTAAAATGTCAAAAACTAAACGAAGAATATCCTTTGCTTAATGCGTATTACCTGCAGTTATTTAATGGCAATTTGGGATTTAAAAAAATCGCTGAGTTTTCTTCTTACCCAACGGTATCGGTATTCGGAAAAACGTTGATAAGTTTTCCGGATGAAGGCGCTGAGGAAACATGGACGGTTTTTGACCATCCGGTCATACGGATATACCAGCGGATGCATTAGGATGTTATGCGACCAAATCAACTATCTTGGAGTTGGTGTTTTTTTTGGTTAACTATGCTAAAACCAGCCTGGCTCTGGAAAGAGTTCAGCCGGTTTACTGCGGAACGATCTATTGGCAAGATCTTTGCTTAGAGTCAAGCTTTTTACATATTGACTCTTTGCGGGGCATACATCATACTATGT
>CAZBEJ010000080.1:0-2490 GCA_964490915.1 uncultured Gammaproteobacteria bacterium | reverse complement strand
TCATAAATATATTGTAGCAGAGATTAGAAGCGGCCATTGACAAAATAGCAGCCATACACTACCATATTAATGGCCGAGTGGACGCCGACCCACAGGTAATCATTCCTGGCTTAAGCGTTCTTCAGTCGCTTGCCGACCTCGGTCTTTTTTATTAGATAAAAAACTTCAGAGAAAGTAAATAAAATATAGTTTCTGATTTGACCATTTCTTCTGAATATTTCCTGAAGCTGTCTTTTGCTTCGAGCTTTAATAATTATGGTGTCGTGGATGTTATTTGAAAAGCATAAAATAGTATTTTTATTGGTTTGTTCGATTTTACCAGATTGATCAATCATAAAACTCATATATACATTTTAAGAATAGTAAGTATTCAGTCCATGGATTATATGCGACATTTTCAGCAATTTAGGTTGTTATGAAAATCTGTAATTGTATAAGGAAGGAAAGATCGATTAGGCTTTGATACAATATGTATATGGAGAAGATCGGTAAGCTTATTGACAACCTTAAGCTCACATGGCAGTATCGTGAGTTATTCTGGAACCTTGCACATCGGGAGATCAACCAACGTTACAAGCAATCTGTACTGGGATATGCCTGGGTTATCCTTAGTCCTTTTTTCCAGCTTGTGGTCATGGGTTTTGTGTTCTCGACCATTCTTAAGATCCCTTCGCTTGGCGTTCCGTATATCATTTTTCTGACCGTTGCTTTGCTGCCGTGGAATTTGTTTGCCATGAGCTTGAGTTCGGCAACCAATGTTTTGGTGAGCAATAGTTCCCTAGTCACAAAAATATATTTTCCCCGTGAGATTTTGGTATATGCCGCTATCATCGCAAAAATTGTTGACTTTCTTTATTCCTGCTTGGTTTTGATATTTTTCTTTATCATTTTCCACACACAGCTTCATATAACGATTTTATGGGTACCGATGATTTTTGTTATTCAACTTATATTCATGACCGGATTATCCTTGATTTTGGCGGCATTCAATCTTTTTTACCGTGATATCCAATATTTGTTGAGTTTGATTCTGCTCTTATGGATGTATGTCACTCCGGTCATGTACCCGGTTGAAATCATTCCGGAGAAATATCGTTTCGTATTTTCATTGAATCCCATGTCGGTAATAATCAATGCATATCGTGAAGTAATTCTGGGTAACGGTGCACCGAATTTCAGTAGTTTAGGTATTGCATTAGCTATGTCCCTGGTTGTATTCGTTGCAGGGTTCCTCATTTTTAAAAAGTTGGAAGGTTCATTTGCAGACTATGTTTAGTTACTTAGTTCTTAGTTGCGTAGTTCTTAGATAGTTGCTAGTTATGGGAACGTATAAAGATTTGAGAGTTTGGAAGTTAGGACACGAGCTAACATTGCAAATTTATAAGTTGACGAAATTATTTCCAACAGAGGAAAAATTTGGATTAGTTTCACAATTGCGAAGAGCATCAAGTTCTGTTTGCGCCAATATTGTAGAAGGATCAGCAAGGAAATCCCGAAAAGAATTTTTACAATATTTGTATCAAGCAAGAGGTTCATTAGTCGAAACAGAATATCATTTAATATTAGCAAGAGATTTAAAGTTCATAGATAACCAAAATTACACAAAATTAAATGAAGCCTATACTATATTAGCTAAAACATTAAATGCATTAATAACATCATTAAAAAAATCATGAATCAACCAACAACCAACAACCAACAACTAATAACCGTCATCAAGGGAGAAAATTTATCTAAGGCATATAGTCTTCAGAAGCAGAAGACGTTCAAGGAATTTTTACCTGCGTTATTTGGCGGTAAGCAGACGAAGATTCATTTTGATGCCTTGAGCCATTTGAATTTCGAAATTAAAAAAGGAGAGTCTCTCGGTATTCTCGGACGGAACGGCTCAGGGAAGTCGACACTATTGAAATTGATTGCCGGTGTTACCAAACCGTCGGACGGCAGAATAACGGTTAACGGTAAAGTCGCTCCGTTGATTGAACTGGGTGCCGGATTCCATCCGGAGTTGAGCGGTAAGGAAAATGTCTATTTGAACGGGTCCATTCTCGGTTTCAGGAAGAAAGAAATGGATACGTTATATGAAAGCATCGTGGATTTTGCGGAACTCCGTGAGTTCATGGATGAGCCGGTTAAATTCTATTCTTCAGGTATGTATATGCGCCTGGCATTCGCAGTTGCAGTAGCGGAAACACCTGATATTTTGCTGGTTGACGAAATCCTCGCAGTCGGCGATATTAAATTCCAGCAAAAATGTTTGAACCGTATGAGGCATTTCCACGAAAATGGCGCGACGATGGTCATGGTGAGTCATAATCCCCAACAGGTGGAGCAATACTGTAATAAAGGTATGATATTAGACAAAGGGAAACAGATATTTTTCGGTGATGTAAAGGAAGTACTTCAAAAATACCAGAAACTGATTTCCTGATACCTGCTATAATTTTGGCATGAGTGCGCCAAGAAAAGCTTGGCTTATCTAATTGGTTA
>CAZBEJ010000079.1:0-2506 GCA_964490915.1 uncultured Gammaproteobacteria bacterium | reverse complement strand
TGGCGCAAAAGCTGGGCTTTTACGACAAAGAATGGCGAGTTTGTTCAAATAAACTTTTTTATATCGCGGCACCACCTCAGTATTATGAAGAAATTCTCACCCATCTCCACACAAGTGAGTTGACGAAACCCTGTTCTCCTGAAGAAGGATTTACGCGAGTTCTCATTGAGAAACCGTTCGGTAAAGACCAGGAAACCGCCGAGCGACTCGAAAAACTCCTATCTCGATTGTTTAAAGAGGAACAAATTTATCGGATCGATCACTATCTGGCAAAAGAAATGCTGCAGAATATTTTGAATTTCAGGTTTTCCAATGCAATTTTTGAGAGCTCATGGAGCAATAAGTATATCGAGAAAGTGCGGATCAGGTTATGGGAAACGTTAGGAGTTGAAAAACGTGGGATGTTTTACGACGGCATCGGCGCATTGCGTGACGTGGGACAAAATCATCTTTTGCAAATGCTTGCTTTGGTGACCATGGATCACCCGGGCAGTTTTTCTACCGAAGCAATCAGATCCAGAAGGCTTGAAATATTGAAAGCATTGATATTGCCAAAGGAAGAAGAAATAAAAAAATATACGTATCATGCACAGTATGCCGGCTATCAAAAAATAACAGGAGTAAAACCGAAATCGAAAACAGAAACATATTTCAAAATCCGCGCGTATCTGAATTCTCCTCGTTGGAAAGGTGTTCCTTTCATTTTAGAAAGCGGCAAACGTTTGCCTATTGCTCAAAAAGAAATAATTATAACCTTTAAACATCCAAATCCATGTCTCTGTCCGCCTAATGCGGCCCACGATTTAAAAAATCGATTGATATTTCAACTGGAGCCTAATGAAGGCGTATTTTTAGATCTGTGGTCAAAAAAACCCGGACTTATGTTTGATGTCAAGGGCCAGAAATTCCAGTTTCTCATCCGGGAAAAACAGAAACGAACGCAGTATGTAGAAGAGTATGAAAAATTATTATTGGATTCCATTCGCGGAGATCAAACGTTGTTTGTAAGAAGCGATGAAGTTTCGACCATGTGGAAGTTCATCGACCCCATATCTTTTTCCTGGGAAAAAGATAGTGTTCCGTTAAAAATATACAAGCCTGATTCCGAAGAACCCATGCTTGAGTCCCAGTTTATCGATACAAGCGTCAATAACGGACGGTCAATCCGGAAAATGAAAAAGGAAATTGGCATAATCGGCCTGGGAAAAATGGGCGGGAATATCGCGCGGCACCTCGCGGAAAAAGCATGGACTGTTGTGGGATATAACCGGACACGAACGGTAACAGACAGATTAACTAATGAAGGAATTGTTCCGGCGTATTCAGTGAAAGAACTGGTGCAAAAACTGGCGCTACCGAGATTACTATGGTTGTCTTTGCCTGCGGGAGACGTACAGGATACCATGCTTTTCGGCCGGGACGGTTTGAACACAATATTGGACAAAGGCGACACGATCATCGACGCGGGAAATTCGTTTTATAAGGATACGATTAAGCGTGCAAAAAAACTTGGAAAAAGGGGCATCCGCTCTATTGATGTCGGAGTTTCCGGAGGGCCTGCAGGTGCCCGGTATGGAGCATCATTGATGATCGGCGGTGATACGCAATTGTTTAAACAATATGAGCAGCTGTTTTTTGATCTTGCGGTTGCCGAAGGATATCAACATTTTGAGGGAATCGGTGCAGGTCATTTTGTCAAAATGGTCCATAACGGCATAGAGTACGGAATCATGCAGGCGATTGCGGAAGGGTTTACCCTATTGAAACAGTCGAAATTCCACCTGGATCTTTCCAGCGTTACGCAGGTATATAATCACGGAAGCGTTATCGAATCAAAACTTATTGAGTGGTTGCAGAATGCCTTTATTCTGCATGGCGAATCCTTGGAAAAGGTTTCCGGAACAGTCAAACATACGGGAGAAGGCGCATGGACCGTAAAAACAGCCGAAGAGATGAATATACAAACACGCGTCATTAAAGACGCGTTGCAGTTCCGGATCGATTCGGAAAAAAATCCCTCATATACGGGTAAAATCCTCACCGCACTGCGGCAGCAGTTTGGGGGACATGCCGTAAAATAAAAATTGTTTTTGCTACAATATACGCATGAGTTCCATAACCGACAAACCGAAAGGGCGCCCATCGTGGGATGAATATTTTATTGATCTTTCGCATATTATAATGAAACGGGCGGACTGCATACGTGGATCAACCGCCGCAGTGATCGTGAAAGATTATCGAATTATTGCAACCGGGTATAACGGGACCCCGCACGGTATCAAAAATTGTTCCGAGGGCGGCTGCGAACGATGTAAAAAAAGGGAGCAAGGAACAATAGAACGATATCAATATGAGGAAAGCTGTATCTGCATCCATGCTGAGCAAAATGCAATCATTCAAGCAGCATACCAAGGTATTTCCACGAAAGATTCAATCATGTATGTGACGCTCTCGCCCTGTTCATCTTGCGCCAAAATGATTATTAACGCAGGAATAAAAAGAATTG
>CAZBEJ010000078.1:0-2511 GCA_964490915.1 uncultured Gammaproteobacteria bacterium | reverse complement strand
ACTGATTTCTTTCAAAGTATGCTTTCAAAATCTCCTTGGCGATCGGCCCTGCGACGTCAGACCCCTGTCCGCCTTCTTCGATGAGTATGGTTAAAGCAATCTGGGGATTGTCATACGGCGCAAATACTGTTAACCAGGCGTCTGCAAGGCTTGTTTTCCCTGGCGTTTCCGCTGTTCCTGTTTTACACGCGGTCTGGATCGGTTCGAATGCGGCGGATGTAGTGGAAATCGGCGTATTCCCGCCGTTCTTATTGATACCGAAATTGAAAAGCGGCCAGCCGGTGCCGCCGGGTGAACACGCTTCTTTCATACCTTGTCTGATGAGAGATAGGTTTATATCCGATATGGGAAGTTTTTTACAGTTTGGCTTCGCGTCTTTCAAGAGCTGCGGTTGGCATAGATATCCGCCATTGGCAAAAATACTGGTTACCATGGTGGTTTGGATCGGCGTGACGGTTACATATCCCTGTCCGATCGCAAAATTATAGGTATCACCCGTATACCAGCGGTCGTTCAAAGTTTCCTGTTTCCAGAATGGTGAAGGAATCAAGCCCTCTGATTCGGTCAAGCCTATTCCCGTATCTTTGCCATATCCTAATATTCCCGCCCATTTATGGATACGATCAGGTCCCATGGCATTTCCGGTTTCATAGAAAAAGATGTCGTTGGACCGCTGGATTCCTTTAACGATATTTACCATGCCGTCGGTTCTGCCGTACTGAAGGTAATACCAGTTGCCGAAGGTCAAAGAACCTGCGTGAAGGATCCCTTTATCTTCGAACTGGGTATTTTCGTTGATTACTTTATCTTCCAATGCGCCGGTCGCGAGGACCAGTTTAAAAATAGAACCGGGTGGATACGTTCCTTCGGTCGCACGATTGATCAGCGGTTTATTTGGATCGGTCAAGTATTTTGCTGTGATTTCATATTTCTGGTCTTCGAATGCCTGTGGATTAAATGATGGCGTTGAAACAAGAAATAAAACCTCGCCGGTTTTTGGGTTAACGCCTATAGCCGCCGCTTTTTTATCTTTCAAAAGATCATAGACTGTATTTTGCAGTTTAAGATCAAGAGCGAGTTGTAGGGTAGATCCGTTTTTTGGCGGAAGAACAGTGAGCGTCTGAAGATATTGACCTTTGGCGTTGATTTCGATCAGTTTTTTTCCGTACTCGCCACGCAAGGAACAATCGTATAGTTTTTCCACCCCTTTCTTTCCGGTTTTTTCACCTAACCGGAGTTTATTAAGGCAGTTATCGGTATTCAAATCATTTTGATCGGCAATTTGGCTGTAGCCGATAAGTTGTGCTGCAGAATCTGCAGTATCGTAAATGCGATGTGAAGGAATTACGTCAGTATTTTTTGTGATATCAGCCGATGTGCTGTGGGCAATTACAAACCCCTTTCTGTCGAGTATGGTTCCCCTCCGGGGTTCGATATATAATTCTTTGATGCGATTCTGATCCGAAAGCCTGCGATAATAATTTCCTTTTACTACGGTGAGTTGGAACAGTCGCAGGATAAGCGCTATAAAACAGGAAGCAATAAGGAGAATAAAAACAAAAAGCAGTCTTTCATGATTCGATGATTCCTCGCGTTCAAAATGGATATTGCCTGATCTGGCTTTCTGGAATAGGGGAAGACGTTTCATATTTCAGTTTATAAAGTGAATCTCCAAATAATAAGCAGGATTATACAATAATGGGGAAACTCATATAGATCTATTATAAACGCTTTTTTATCTCTTGACTGAATAAAAATTGTATATTAAAATCATATACAAAATGATTAAAATATATGATAAAATGGATATTGAAGGATTTGAATGGGATAAGGGAAATATCAAGAAAAGCGAAATTAAGCATAATATTCGTAATAAAGAATGTGAGGAAGTAATATTAAATGAACCTGTAATTTCTAAAGATTTAGAGCATTCAATCATTGAAAAACGATATAGTTGTGTTGGAAAGACAAAGAAAGATAAGATGTTATTTATAAGTTTTACTATCAGGGGGAGGAAAATCCGAGTGATATCCGGAAGGCCAGCTGATAGGAGAGAAAAAAAATTCTATGAAAAAACTAAAAAAGCTTCCAAAATTTAAGAATGAAGATGATGAGCGAGAATTCTGGGCGACTCACTCATCGATGGACTATGTTGATTGGTCAAAGGCAGTAATTATGCGGTTTCCCAATCTCAAGCCTTCAACAGAGACGATAAGCATTCGTTTGCCAAAATGGCTTCTTGATGAGATAAAAATGAAGGCAAATTGGAGAGATATGCCCTATCAGTCCTTTATCAAAACCATATTGGTGGAAAAGAACGAAGAACTGGATCATGTATATTCCAAGCCTTCAAAAAAACATTCTTTTTTCCGCGTGATGGAGAAGATGAAAAAATATAAAAGCAAATAAAAATCATTTGTTTCTGACAAAGAACAGCTCGCGTTTCGGGACTTCGGAAAGCATTCCCTGCACGCGTTTCACGTCTTTTATCTGCGATTTATGGCAGTTCAT
>CAZBEJ010000077.1:0-2579 GCA_964490915.1 uncultured Gammaproteobacteria bacterium | reverse complement strand
GAAGTTTTTGCTCAAAATGGCTACGTTACCCTGGCTCCGGATTTTCTCGGATATGGCCAATCGGATCCTTCGTTAAAAGATGATATTGAGGATAGATTTTTTACTTATGTTGCCGTGATGGATTTATTCGCGTCCGTTAAGAATATATCCAATGTTCAAATAGATCCAGCGAAAATCGGTATCTGGGCGCACAGCAATGGCGGACAAGTTGCGCTTTCGGTGCTCGAAATTTCCGGTAAAGATTATCCGACCGTATTGTGGGCGCCGGTATCAAAACCGTTTCCCGAGTCGGTTTTGTATTATGCTCCTGAACTTGATGACCAGGGTAAAATGCTGAAAAAAGTGATCCAGAATTTTCTGGAGAATTACAATCCTATAGAATTTTCGCCGACTACCTATTTTTCATGGATAAAAGCACCGATCCAACTGCATCAAGGAGATAAGGATGAGGAAGTGCCGAAATTGTGGTCCGATTATCTGTACCAAAAGCTGAAATCACTGGGAGTAAGCATCGAGTATTACACATATCCGGGCCAAAATCACAATTTCGATAATCTTGGGGAGTGGCAAGAAAATGTTGACAGGAACATGGAATTCTATAAGAAGTATTTGGTTTTATGATGGTTATTGGATCGGTAATTTCTATCTTGACAACGATCGTAGGATAGATAATACTTTTTTTATGAAGGATGAACTCAAAGAAAATAAATTAAAGCGAGGCCAATTATATTGGATGATACTGGAAATAATCGGGATGACCATTGTTTCCGGAGGCGGTAATCCGCTTAGGCCGATTTTACCGAGAGCAATAGAGGAGATTGCAAAGTTATTGAAAGAAGTAAAGAAGCTTGATGTTGAAGAAAATAAAATTGAGAGAAGCTTGAAGAGTCTTGAAAGGAAAGAAATAATTAGCTTGATAGAAAAAGACAATGAGGTTTCTGTTTATTTGAAAGACAAAAATAATCCAGTTATTGCAAAATATTCAATAAAGGCTTTACTGGATTTCAAGAAAAAACAAAAAAAATGGAATGGAAAGTGGTTTATGGTTTTTTTTGATGTGCCGGAGATGCAGAGGAATAAAAGAGATTATTTGAGATATTTCTTGACAAGAATAGGTTTTTATCGTTACCAAAAAAGCGTATACCTTTTTCCTTATGAGTGTGAAAAAGAAATAATTCTTATTAAACAAATCGTAGAGGGTGCAAAATACATGAAATACATTATTGCGGAAAAGATTGAAGATGAATATATTGTGAAAAACTATTTTAATTTGTAATATCTATATTACGATCGTAGGATAGATATTTAAAAAATAATAATCAATGACAGGTAAAAATGCTTATTGCACATTCTACATTATCCGGCACGGGGAAACGGATTGGAATGCCAAAAAGCTGCTTCAGGGCCAGACAGATATACCTTTGAATGAAAAAGGGAAGCAACAGGCGCTGTCGCTGGGAAAATTGTTGGTCAATATCCGATTCGATGCGGCATTTTCATCGGATTTACTGCGCGCAAAACAAACCGCGGAAATACTAGCTATCGAAAAGAAAATAACGGTCCAGACAACCAAGTTACTTCGTGAACGGCGTTTCGGGAAACTGGAAGGACAGAGTTGGGAGAAGGCGGACTCCCGATTGGAAAGTCTTATTCATAGACTGGTTTTTATGACCGAGGAAGAAAAAAGAAAGCACGGTTTGGAACGCGCCGAAAATAATGAAGACCTTATTGCGCGGTTGATTCCGTTTCTGCGCGAACTGTGTATAGCCTATGCGGGGAAAACCGTATTGATCGCAACCCATGGCGGTCTGATGAGAGCATTTCTCATTCATCTGGGATTCGGCACGCACGAGACGCTCCGTTCAGGAGCAATCTCAAATACGGGGTATGTTAAAATTGAATCGGACGGGGTGGATTTTTTTGTGAAAGAGACTATGGGAGTTAAAAAAAGCGCGTGAGAAAATCGCTGTCATTATATAGAATTTACTAATATTTTATCCGTAGCACCAGGAGACGTGCCCTTGTAATAAGCTGTTGAATCACGTAAAATCTCATTGATAGATCGTAAAACGTCCGGATGATTGGCGGGATCCCAGTTTTCATCCCCTAACGACTGTCCTTCCATGTTCCAGCCAAACAATATGATGCCGTTTACGTTTTTCCATAACGGTATCGTTTTCAACAGTTCCGCCAACCATGCACCCGATTTCAAACCGCGGGCACTTCCTGTTTCTGCTATAATAAGCGGCTTATGGGGAATGAGTTGCTGAAGAATGGCAATATCCTTACCGAAAATCTGAGACGGTGATAGGTTAGGAACAACGTAATGCTTTATATTCGATCGGCTTTCTTTCCATTCATCGTATCCGTCTATTCCAATAATATCGACGTAGTCGTCACCCGGATAATACGGCATAAAATCTTTTCCAAACACCGTTATATACGGGCACCACATACATTTAATGTTCGGATTTAGAGATTTTACCGCATCAAAAAAGGTTTTGAATGTTTTTATGTAATCGTCCGGCTGCACATTTGGCGTAAGCATACCATTCATTTCATACCAGAAGCGGAATATC
>CAZBEJ010000076.1:0-2608 GCA_964490915.1 uncultured Gammaproteobacteria bacterium | reverse complement strand
GCTTTTTCAGATGCGGTTTATTGATCAGATTCTCAAGGATTTGCCACCGTTTTCTTTTTATCTCGTGCGGAATATCATCAGAAAATACTTTTGTAGCAGCAGTACCAAAACGGGAAGAGTACATGGATACAAATGCAATCTGGTATCCAACCTCTTTACATAATGTAACGGTGTTATTAAATTCTTCATCTGTTTCTCCGCAAAATCCGACAATAATATCTGTGGTAAACTCCATTTCCGGAACTTTTCTTTTCAGTTTTTGTATGATTATCAGGTATTCGTCGGTCGTATACCATCTGTTCATGCGCTTCAGCACATTGTTGTCTCCGGATTGTACAGGCAAATGGATAGTCCTGGTAATGTTTTTGTTTCGGGCGATAACGTCAATCAGTTCGTCAGAAAAATCCCAGGGGTTGGATGAGATAAAATCGACCTTCTCAAATCCTATTTTTGCGATTTCTTCAAGTAAAAGCGGAAACAGCGTTGGAATTCGGTATCTTCCCAGATGTTTGATATAGACAGGTTTATAATTTTTAATTTTTAATTTGAAATTTTCATTCAATTTTAAATTTTGAATTTTAAATTTTAAATTAAAATACGTTGTATTTTTTATGTCTCTCATGACCTGGATATTTTTTTCACCGGTTAATAAATCCGCGCCATATGAATTTACGTTTTGTCCAAGCAAAGTGATGTTAGTGTATCCTTTTGCTTTGAGCCGCATTGCTTCTTTTATGATGTCTTGATAAGGTCTGCTGATTTCCCGTCCGCGGGTAAACGGTACAATGCAGAATGTGCAGAAATTATTGCATCCGTTAGAGATAGGAATCCAAGCGTTTTTCTTGTCCTGCCTCACCGGTTCATTGTCAAATCCCACCTCTTCTATCGGCATGAATTCATCAACCAAAGGCATCAAGGCCCTGATCCGTTTTAAATACTGTCCCGTCTTATCTCTGAATGCAAGGCCGACCATGCAACCGGTCACAATAATTTTTATCCGCCGGTTGGCGGATTTTAATTTAGAAAGATTGTTAACTAAACCGTAGACTCTATTTTCGGCTGATTCTCTAACCATACAGGTATTGATGATCACATAATCTGCATCCTCGTATCGTTTTGCCTTGGTCATGCCGCGACTTTTGAATGCGGATTCCACTCGTTCGGAATCAGCCTTGTTTTGTTGACAGCCGAATGTTTTGATAAAGTATTTCATAGGAATATAAAAGATTAAATATACATATAAAGGATCAAAATTGAGCAGGGAACATAAGTTATATTTGAGTTGTATTTTTGATATTTAATTTTGATATTTGATTTTTTCCGTAAGCATTATAAATAGGAAAAGCAGTACGGCAATAATACAAAACGCTAGCACTTTTTCAATTTTCTGGAAAAACAAGCTCGAAATTCCCAGAATAAACGTGACAATCCAGTAGAAAACCGCGATCCTGCGTCTGCCCCAGCCGATTTCGAGTAGGCGATGATGCAGATGACCCCAGTCTGCTTTGAAAATCGATTTTCTGTTTTTCAGTCTTCTCAGGATCGTATAACTTGCGTCGATCAATGGCATGGAAAGAACCATGATTGCAGTTCCCACCTTGCCGAACGACAATATGGATAAGATGCCGAGCAGGAAACCTGCAAGAGCGCCGCCACCATAACCGGGCATTATTTTCTGCGGATAAAAATTAAACGGTAAAAAACCCAGATATGCGCCTGCAACAACAAAAGAGAGTAATGTTACGGTCTGGATATGGACGTCATGCGCAACAAATCTTTGAGACAGCAAGCCGAGAAAAATCGCGGTGATTGCGACAAATCCTGGTAGTTGGCCGTCCACTCCCTTACTCCAATTAACCATATTTGTGGTCCATGAAAGCCAGATGATAGCCAGAAGGTCTGCATAAACCCAGATACTGTGTTTGCCCAAAAAATCCAGCGGTATTTTCCAGGTATCCAGATGGATGACGCCGCCGAACGGGTTTGAGATAAAAGGTATTCCCAGACCGAACCCAATGACTAAAGCAGAAATCAAGATATTGGCGATAAATCTCAGCCGAGGAGACATATCGGCGTAATCATCCAAGAGCCCGATGACCAAAAGCAAAAAACTTCCCAGCAATATGCCGATCATGATTTTGTTGAGCGGGATGAGAATTAAGGAAACCAAAAGCAAGGAAAGATAAATCGGTAATCCTCCTGCACGGGGAATAATACCCGTATGTGTGTGCGCTGGATGATGACGTTTCCTCTTGTCAGTAACTAAGTGCAGTTTTTTCGCAAGCCTGATCGTCGGAATAGTAATCAGGAATGAGAAGATTGCTGACAGTCCGAGCGCAAGTATATTTTCCATTGTTCAGGCGATTAACAATAATATGCGGATCATGATGAACGTAAACGAAATACAGATAAATATATTCATATATTCCACCACTTTTTTTACCAGTTCGTTGCCGTTGAAATATTTCTTATAGACAAAGTTATTGACAATGAACAAGACATTCATGAGGATGGGAATGAGGATAATTAGCCAGGAATCAGCTAATTGGTCTTCTCCCCATGCGCGGGTATAGTAGAGAGGAATCTGCGGCGGAAAGGTGTTGAACTT
>CAZBEJ010000075.1:0-2644 GCA_964490915.1 uncultured Gammaproteobacteria bacterium | reverse complement strand
TGCCGATTTATTATCTTCTGGCAAAAAATTGCCAGAAACGTCCTGTGGAAAAAGCGAGTTACTGGTACCTTGGCCGTAAAGATGAACCGACCGAACGGAAATTGCCGGATGCGCAGGAAGCGCACGACCAGATTTATGATATCGCGAAAAAAATAAAACTTGCCAGACAATTGAACGTTTTCAAATGCCCGCAACAGACAGGATGCCAGCACTGCAAACCATACGAGAAAATAGTAAAAGGGGAAGCGGAAAAAGTTGGTATTGACGAATACAACTACGATATATATATTCTTGAAGGGGTAACGATTGAGAGGGAGAGCGAGATTCTGTAATCTTCTTATTGATATATCGATATAATCTAGCTATTTTGTTGCATATAATCTATTGATATCAATAGGTATAGAGTATAGCGTATAGAGTATGGAGAATGTTAAAATACGTTCTTTTACTGATCTTATTGTTTGGCAGAAAGCGCATCTATTTATTTTGGTTATTTATAAAATAACTAAGAATTTTCCTCGGGATGAGCGTTATAGCTTAGTTGATCAATTACGAAGAGCGGCAATCTCTATTACAAGTAATATAGTTGAAGGTTTCTATCGACGGACCGCAAATGATAAAACCCATTTTTATTATTTAGCGTTATCTTCCTTAGCTGAGCTCTATAATCAGTTAATTATTGCAAAAGATTTAAAATATATTTCTACGGATCTGTTTAAGGAATTAACCTTAAAAAGCATTATAATAAAAAAATTATTGAATAGTTTTATAAAATCCTCTTTAACTAAATAATTTATTCTCTATACACGATACTCTGTACTAAATACTAATAGTACACTTCCTGCCAGTGGGGGTCGGTTTCTACTGTAAGGTCAAGATAAATCTTCTTACCGGTGGCCAGAGCGATTTCTTTTCTCGAGTAGCTCCCCATTTCTTTTATTTTTCTTCCTGCGGTTCCGATAAGCATTTTTTTATACCGGTCATCAGTGGTAAGGATTCGTGCCTTAATATACATAAGAGTTTTAGTTCTTTCGGTTATTTCATCCACGATGACCGTAGTCGTATATGGAATCTCTTCGCCCATCATCAAGAAAACCTTTTCTCGAATCAACTCTGATATAAAAATTTTGCTATCGATATTGAGAATCGGATAAGTAAGATTTTTTGGTATTTCGCTCTCTTTTTTATCCGGAATAAACGTAAATAACGTATCGAGTAAAGGTTTCACATGAGTTTTATTCAGAGCGGAAATTTCAAACTTAAGTTTAAACTCCTCTTCCATAAATTTATACTGAGGAAGATATGATTTTTCCTGTTTATCAATTTTATTAACGACCAAAATTTTAGGTTTATTAATTTTTCTTACCAAACCGAGGACCCGTGCTTCCTCAAAATCCCGTTTTCTGGTATGGTCAACCATATAAATGACCGCATCGACTTGGTCATGGAGAATCTGCAATGTTTGCATATTAATTTTCTTCGATAGATTATCCTCTGTTTTGCCCATGATTCCAGGCGTATCGACAAAAATGATAGTACCGCGTTCCTCCGAGTAAACTGCTTTTATGGGAAAACGAGTAGTTTGGGGTTTTGGCGAGGTAATCGCAACTTTTTGTCCAATTAAATTATTAACGAATGTTGATTTGCCTACATTAGGCCTTCCTATAAGCAAAACTTTTCCTTCTCTCATTGCATAATTGTATCATAGCATACTTGTTTTAGGTGTGATGTTGTCGGTTGTATAATAAGAGTATGCAAATAACCGATGGAGAAGCGCTAAAAAAAATTAAAAATGGAGAGATTGATTATTTTTCAGAAATCGTATCAAAATACACAGGTAACATCCATAGGTATATCAAATCAAAGTTGTTTGAAAAGGATGATGTGGATGATCTGGTACAGAACACGTTTGTCAGTTTTTATAAAGCTATAGACCGATTTGATGAAACACGGCCGATTTTGCCGTATCTTTATCAGATTGCGAAAAATGAGATGAAAATGTACTTTCGCAGCCGAAAGGAAACCGTTGTATTGGATGAAGCAATACTAGTCGACAAGGAAGAGAATGATTATTATAAAGGGGATTACGAAGGATTGTTACAAAAGCTCTCCAAAGAACAGCGGGAAATACTCCAATTGTTTGAAGAAGGATATTCGTACAAGGAAATAGCGGAAAAGGTCAATAGACCATTAAATACGGTTAGGACAGTCATAAGAAGAAGCAGGTTGCAAATAAAAAAAATCTATTATGAAAAAACTTGAAAAAAGGATTTTAAAAAAAGTGTTTGTTATGGAAACCGGGCATACCGTATGGGAGGTTACGGTACGGACAATAAGCATTTTTGTATTATCGGTTCTCTCGGTATTTCTCATCGCCGATATTATTAACGTACTTGTTCGGCAACAGACGCTGGATGTTTTACAGCTGTTTCAGGAGGATCAGGCGGTTATCCGGCAGTATTTCGGTGAAGTCGTGAACACGTTATACATAGAGTCTCCCAAACTGGAAATAGTAAGTACCCTTGTGCTGGTATGTGTTGTTGCGGTTTCGGTCGTATTATTTCTTCAGAATTTTGAGCGAATAAAAAACAAGGTACAGGCATTAAAAAAGTTCTGGAGCAGCCATTAACAATTTATTTTTAAT
>CAZBEJ010000074.1:0-2671 GCA_964490915.1 uncultured Gammaproteobacteria bacterium | reverse complement strand
TATATATTTTCATTGCGTCAGCTACGGATTTGTTTTCAACGGTGATGGCGTATATTGCATTACAGAAGCGAATCGCTTCCATAAGCGGTTTTTGGTGGATATTTCTTCCGGTTGCGTTTCCTGATGCTCCGCCGATATGGATTTGTTTATGCAGTCCGCCGAGGAATTTTTCGACATCTGTTGATGAACCGCCTGCACAGACCAGTTTTGTTTTTCCTGCGGCTTTGACCGCGCGTTTAAGCAATTCGGCAGAGTCCCCACCTTCTTTTTTTGGAGGATTGACCTTCACGAAGTCGGATCCGAGACAGGCTGCAACACCTGCCGCACCGGCAATAAGGTCGGGATCTTTTTCGTCTGCCACGGCTTTACCTCTTGGATAGATCCATAAGACGCTGATAAGTCCATGTTTATGAGCAAGGTATACTGCTCGAACGGCATCTTGCATCATCTCACCTTCGAACTCGCTGCCCAGATAAATGGTAAATCCGACTCCTACGATATTCAGGCCGCTGTTTTTCTTGAAATCGACTACGGTCGATTCAACTGGGTACAATAGGGGGCTTCTCGGATCCTGCTGGTCTTTTTTTACCAAGTTTGTTTTTGAATTAAGCTTTATCAAATACGGTATTTTTGGAAAGTCTTTACCGTATTTGGCCACCAATCCGAGTTGTGTTGCAAATACGCCGATTTTTGCTTTATTGGCAATATTAAAAAGATGAATAGGATCCCCGTCGTCCTCAGTTATTCCTTCGCCGTAGAAGTCTTTGTTCAGATGCTCGATTTTCTGGTCACCCGCAAATAACATCAATCTGCCGCTGTTATGCGTTGCATGAGAATAGTTTTTAATATATTCGTCTTTGTATTTTGCAGGAACATCAGCCGGTACGGAAACATTGGGATTTTCCATAGGTATTGGAGAAATAACTTTTAAATATCATACACTATCATACACTATAACTTATAACAAATTTCTTGTCAACGGTTAGTATAATCACATCATATACCATTAACAAATGAATTTGTTGAAACATAAACAAGATGTATGGGAGTATTAAGAGAAAGTTATTACCAATCGGTATACCGCCTCGTTTCGATGATACCCAGGGGGAAGGTTATGACATACGGTCAAATCGCAAAATATCTGGGTATGGAATCCGCGCGGTTTGTTGGTAGAATTCTTCATGAGAATAAAGATCCGGATACTATTCCGTGCCATCGCGTCGTATTTGTAAATGGGAAATTATCAAAAAACTATGCGTTCGGAGGGGAAAAAGCACAAAGGAAAAAACTCACAAAAGAAGGAGTTATGTTTAATAAAAACAAGGTTAATTTACAGAGATTATTATATCAACCTAAATAACTTGACAGGTTATTTATAATTTATACCCGAATTTTCTCAACAGTCCTTTCCGGTCTTTTACCTCATCATCCTGCTCGATGCCAAGCGGGGATCCGCCGTCAATGACACCAAGAATACCGTTACCTGTTTTTGATTCGGCAATCACAACTTCGACAGGATTTGCAGTTGCGCAAAAGATCGTTACGATTTCCGAGATATTTTTTATCCTGTTCAGGACGTTGATCGGAAAGGCGTTTCTAAGAAATATGAACAATGAGTGGCCTGCTCCGACTGCTTTTGCATTTGAAACTGCAAGTTTAATCATCTCGTTATCGGTGCCTGATATCCGTATTTTCCTTGGACCCGATGCTTCACAAAACGCAATACCGAACTGGATTCCCGGTACTGCCTCAACGAGCGTTTCATGCACATCTTCTACTGTTTTTATGAAATGCGACTGGGCCAGAATGAAATTAACTTCCTCGGGTTTCTTTACGACCACCGATTTGAACTTCATAGATTTATATAGAACTGATAATATTATGAGAAATCAAAAAATTTTTTACGTTTTCGAATATCAATTTGTGACCTTCAGTATTAGGATGAAGACCATCATTGCTTATATATTGTAAAACGTTTTGTTTAGTTAACTTATTGTAAATATCCACGAACAATACTCCTTCTTTTTTGCATACGTTTTGAATAATATCGTTATATTGTTTGATTAGATCGTTTTTGAAATTAATATCCGTTTCCCACGGGATAGGTGTTGTCCGGGTTTCATCAACAGGATGAAGCCCCACAAATACGATCACGTTTGAATATTTTCTAGCATGATGGATAATTCCAATGATGTTACGGCTGAATTTATCCGTAGATGTCCGGACTGATTGGGTGCTAGTCAAAAACTGGGAATCATTACCTCCAAAACCGAAGATAAAAACAGTTTTTGGGTGCCGCAATCTCAGTTTAGTTTCAAAATCAAATCGCTGTAAGATATCTGTGCTGTTTTGTCCCGCTATTCCCAGATTAAATACATGTATTTCTCTTTTGGTCTCAGGGAGCAATGATTGAATAATATACTTTTTCAACCGGTCGGCCCATCCACCTTCTTTATCCCAATATCCCTGAGTCGAACTCGATCCGAATATAAGGATCTGTGACATATGTGTTATTATTGTATCAAACTGCCGAATCTCCGGTATTCTAGGAGATGAGGCAACAAATGATTAATGAAATACAACAAGCTTCATAATATACATTATGGTTACTGCGGACATTTGTCCGCAGAAGCTTATATAGCGTTTTGATAGATTACTGTAAAATTATCCC
>CAZBEJ010000073.1:0-2684 GCA_964490915.1 uncultured Gammaproteobacteria bacterium | reverse complement strand
CTACCCAATCAGGCGGTTTTTTCCGCAGGGCTTTTCCTTTTTTCTTCCGTAGAGGAATACCAATGAAAAGAGAACAGTTCTAAAAAAATACGGTGCTTGAATATAAAATGTGATTATATTGTCATGCGCTTCATGGGTCAAAAGCAACGAATATAATAAGAAAATAACGTTTTGTTAGGCGTAGCTGCGATTTCCATAATAGGATGTACCTATTCCCGAGATTTATCTGTCTGCCAAATATTTATATGTTAAACTTGCCAGAGTATCGGGAGTTTCAACAGGAGTGACATGCCCGCCATGCGGGATAAAATCCAATGTTGCTGGCGGAATCATATCATGAAGCTTACGCGCCTGTTTTTTGCTTATAAGAAAATCCTCAGTTCCAAAAATAAGATGGATTGGGGCTCGGATATCTTTGATTTTTTTATAGTTAAAATGCATTAAGCTTACCCATGTTTCATCAAAAGCTTCATTATCCTGTTTCTTTTGGAACTTTAATTTCCAGATTGACCATCGTAAAATCTTTCTGAAGCTTCTGAACTTCAGGACAAAAAAACCCAAGAAAAAATTAAGATATCTGTTTTCCCAGAAACAAAAGATCGGATGAAATATATGGGGCGAACGAGCACCTATATCAGACATATGTTTCATCATTGGGAAGCCTAATTGACCTTCTTCATATGGAGGACTCACTAAAATCAATTTCCTGACTCTATAGGGATACAAGTAGGTGAACTCAATCGCTAGCGCCGCTCCCATGCAGTGCCCCCATACATTGATCGATTCCATGTTTAAAAATCTGAGTAGTCTATCGAGATATCGGGCATAGTTTGTCAGAGTCAATCGAGCATCAAACCGCGGAGACTCTCCCCAACCCGGCATATCCGGAAAGATAAGGAAAAAATTACTCCTAAGCTTATAACTAAACTCTATCAGATTGCTGTGAACGCCCGTGAGTCCAGGAACAAGAAGTAATTTCGGATTTTTCGTATTGCCAACAACCCAAATATATTCAGTCTTGTTTTTATATCTGTATCCTATTCGTTTAACTTTATGATATGTAGGCATATTCAAAAACAAATGTGGAACAAGCAGACCGGTAAGTCACCGCTCAAATACCATCTGTCTTTATATTTCACGATCTTTATTGCCGTACCCTCTATTGTTTTACAAATACCGTAATTATCCGTTTTCTGCAGAAGCTGAGTACACCCCCTGAATTTATAATAGTTCTCAAAAGTGCTATGGGCTTTTCTCAGGTATAGTATCTGATATGCAAGAAAAACCCCTAGCAACGCAAGCAAAGCGAAAAAAAATATCATGATTTTTTTGCCTTGTTTTCTTGTTTTCATAATCTGATGGTACATTTATTTTATCCTGTATTCAATAGTAGACCTTGTTATTCCATATCGCGTATGGTCCAAAAATCAGCGGAAAGGAAGGGATTCGTAACGTAGGCATAGGGCATATAGAAATATCCCTTATCTCCCCATTTTACTCCCCAACTGTTTCGGACGATAAACCGCTGTTTTGCATCTTCATATCCTACTGCGCATACCGCATGACCGCCTACCATGCGTTCGTCAGGTTCCGGCATTGGCACGATACCGGTCTTCTTTACTGCTTTTGATTCAAAACTCTCGTATACCGCAAACCCAAAAATAAACGGGTAACCATTACTCAGCGTATGTTTCATTTCATTAATTGTATACAGACGGAAATATTGTAGAATTTGATAATTTAAGCCATTCTCATAGGCTTTTTGAGGTGGTTTTACCGTAAATTTATTTATCTGGTACGGCCAGAATGACTCAAGGCAATCGCCTGCTTTTACTAAGGTTTTAATGCCATCCCGTAACGATGCGCCGCTATCGACTTTTTGCGTATGCTGAACGACCCGCTCGTTGTAATAGAGAAATAATTCGCTAAAATCAATGATTTTTTTCAGAATCTTTTTCTTGAGAAATTCAAGATTACCCACCAACGCAAAAGCTGTACAACTGCCTAGCTTTCCCTGATTTCCTATCGGGCTGCAATTGATCCGAAGGTCAACTGAGTACGGAAGCTTGGGTATTGCAACAGCAAGACGGATATACGGGATATCGCGTTGATCAGGAAGATCCGGAATCCACCCATATTTAGGATTTCTAGGGATGGTAAATGGCGGCATATAAATAATTGTATACCAGCTGACAATAATTTATCAGTAAAAAAATTACATACAAGGATTTTCAGGAGGAGGAAAGAATAACTGTCCCTATGTATGTCACGCCTATGGCAATTGCTATACTTCCCGCTATATCAAGCGGGTGATGAAGTCCTGCAGCTATTCTCGCTATGCCAATCGCTAACGCCAAACCTGCCAAAACCAGTCCCAATGAACGATTATAAACAAAAATGACTGACGCAATAGCCATGGTGAGTAAAGTATGATCCGAGGGGAATCCGTTATCCGCAATATGCGAAATCAGCGGCTTGATGTGTTCTGCCATAAATGGACGGGGATCTTTGATGAATATCGAGAAAAGTTTTGCAACAATATATGCCATGGGAAAAGAAAAAAGAGCTAGTTTTGCGATGAGTATTTTTTTATTCTTCGGAACAACCAACCAATAAATGCCGGCAAATATGATACTGAAAATAAAGAGATATTGTGCAATAAAAATAATGATCGTATTCATATA
>CAZBEJ010000072.1:0-2699 GCA_964490915.1 uncultured Gammaproteobacteria bacterium | reverse complement strand
GGCATGCGCATGTTTGAGGTAAAAAAACTCTGCCCTTCTTGTCATATCATGGATTCGAATTATGAACTGTATGATCTTTTCTCAAAACGCATGTTTGCAATAATCCGGTCGTTTACGCCGTACGTGGAAGAATATTCCGTTGACGAAACATTTGCCGATATCAAAGGATTGCGCAGGCCGATGGACAAAACATACGGTGAGATCGCAGAAACAATCAAGAACAAAATCGAAAACTCACTGGGCATTTCCGTATCCGTCGGCGTCTCCCTCACAAAATCCCTGGCAAAACTCGCCTCCTCTTCCCGTAAACCGTCAGGTCTTACCGTCATAAACGGAAGAGCAATCGAATATTTACTCCAACATACTTCCGTAGAAAAAGTCTGGGGAATCGGAGAAAACACCGCCGCATATTTACATAAACTCGAAATCCATACAGCGCTTGAATTCGCAAACCAGAGTAAGGAATTTATCATCTCACGTCTAACCAAACCGTTTTTTGAAATCTGGCAGGAACTGCGTGGAAACAAAGTATATGAACTTGACATGAACAGGAAAACAACGTATAAATCCATTACAAGAAGCCAGACATTCCATCCACCAACCAATGATTCAAATCTCTTGTGGTCACGACTGCTCGGTCATGTCGAAGACGCATTTAAGACCGTAAGGGAGTACCATTATCAGGTTGTTGAATTTGCTGTTTTTCTGAAAACCCAAGAATTCCGCTTTCATATTGCTGAAGTAAAATTACCTGAACCTACCTCCTATCCTCTTCTTATCAGACAGTTCATCTATGAAGCATTCAAAAAAGCGTACAAGGCAAATTACCTGTATCGCACGACCGGATGCACGCTGACCCAACTCAAAGAAACCGCAGTTACCCAACAAGCATTATTTAGTACATACAACGATCGATTGAAAGAAAAAGCATCCAAAATATATCCATTATACGAAGCAAAAAAAGTGGACTTCGGAAGCATGTTCTTCGACAGGAAATCCGTGGAAGAAAAAAAGAAAAAACGTATTGCGCTTCCTGTTATTGAGGTTTAGGCCATATCCCGTGAGTTATCATAAAGCAGGAGTTTGCCGTTACATGCATGCCGTAATCTTTCGCTTTTTTGATTGCTTCTTCCGACTCTGAACCCAGTTCCATCCAGATATCTTTTATACCAAGCTTTTTGCATTCATCAACAATCTGCGATGTCGCTGCCGGTTGGACAACAGTAATTACAAGGTCGGGAACATACGGCATGTCTTTAAGCGATTGATATATTGTTTTACCAAACAATCCTCCCCCTTTGGGATTTATTCCCGCTACATCTGTTCCTGTACTAACCAAATCCTTAAAAATCTTATGTCCGTATTTATCAGGATTGGACGAAACACCCACAACCGCTATTTTTTTGTTTTTCAGATTATCCATATTTCGGTAATGAAATCCCTTCTTTTTGGAAAGCAAGAACCAGCGGGCAATTGTCATGATCGTGTTTTTTTGCCGGACAGTATTTCCTGCCGTAATCAATCATCAGATAGGTGAACCTGAACCAGTCGCTTTTCGGTAAAATTTTCATCAAATCCCGCTCTATTTTTTCCGGATCATTATGTTTAGTCAACCCATATACCTGAGATAATCGCCGTACATGAGTATCGACTGCAATGCCTTCGACTATGCCGAATGCATTTCCTAAAACTACGTTTGCTGTTTTTCTCGCAACTCCCGGAAGAGACAGAAGATCATTCAAGGTATTGGGAACTTTTCCGGAATATTTTTCTTTGATTATTTTTGCGGTAGCCAATATGTTTTTTGCCTTATGGTGATAAAACCCGGTTGACTTGATATCTTGCTCAAATTCTTTTAAATCAGCTTTTTCATAATCATCGATTATTCTGTATTTCTTGAACAACTTTTCAGTAACTTTGTTTACCATTACATCGGTACACTGTGCAGACAAAATAACACTGACCAGCAATTCCCAGTTGTTCGAGTATTTGAGAACGATTTTTGCGTCAGGCAACAGTTTTTTTAGCTCTTTAACAATCAATGCTGCCTTTTTTTTTAATTCATCTAGGTTTGAGGTTTGAGTTGTGGATTTGATATTTGGCATTTGATATTTGAGATTATTTTATCATATATTTTCCTTGTTTTCCCATTATAAACCCCTCTTTTTCTAAATTCGTAAGATTATACATTACCCTTTCCGAAGCAAATCCTGATTGTTTTTCGAGTTGCTCAGTTGATAACGGATTTTTCAGAAGTAAGCGAAGTAACATGCCTCTCACCTGTCTATCAGACCCTCTAAAACTCTTTTGTTTAACATAATGTTTGCTCTTTCTGTTAGGATTGGTGATTTTCTTTGGTAAACTTGACCCATAATCCATTAATGCATAATACCAGTCGCGCGGTTTTTTCCTATCCAGTGATTTTTCAACGAAAGGCAGTATTTCTTTATCGGAAATGACTGACCTATCCTGGAAAAAATGGTGTATAAACGTCCTCCTGATATTGGTTTCAATAAATATGGTCGATTTGTTTGTTATGAAAGTTGTAATTGAACACGCGGTTGTCTTTCCAATTCCGGGTAGTGTTTCAAGTACCTCTGAATTGACGGGTACCTTACCATTATATTTTTCCAAGATAATTTTTGCCGAATCTCTTAAATATAAAGCCCGTCTGTTATATCCCATTCCCTGCCATGTCT
>CAZBEJ010000071.1:0-2720 GCA_964490915.1 uncultured Gammaproteobacteria bacterium | reverse complement strand
ATTAAAGTAACTTATTGTCTTAATCTGATTAACGGATGTTTTAATTCAGCTACACTTGCAGCAAATCGAAACAATGGTTCACCCATTTCTGCCATAGGTATTGAGTGAATAAAAATATTTTTTGCAATCCCCGGTCCTATACCTTCTCTCTGATATCGTTTAGGAAAATGACTTCTTCTCCATAATTCCACAGTGTTCCGCGTGTTTCTGTCAATTTCGTAATCATCAGAATACTTTGGTTGAGATAAATCACGAGGCAATCCAATATAGTTTTGAATTAATGCAAAACCGAATTCTGCACAAAGAAGTTGTGCTATAGGGTTCTCTATTCCAACTGCTGCTATATATGCTCCAAGAACTGCGGCAACTTGTCTTAGTCCTCGCTGAGTTAATTCACTAAGCTGTCCTCCTTGGTGTAATCGTAAATCAAGAGCTTCGTACCATGCGACTCTAAATAATGTTCGTTTGAGGATACTATCTAATTTCTTTATATATAACGCATCGTCTTTAACATCAGCCAAAACCTTATCACCTTTTACTTTTATCATCCAACCAACTGGAACCTCATCCTCGCCTATTTGTTTTAACAAATCAACTGTAACCAACGGAGGATTTTTACCATGAGTTTGAGGGTACGCAATTTCACTCGCAAGTACAACCGGAGGTAAAAAATTCTGTCGACATATATCTTCGATTAAACCCATATTAAATTGCATTCGCTCATGTTGAGGACCAAAGTATTGATTACCAAACCAATAACCCAGTGTTGGAATTTGATTAGCAGACACCTATCGTGACTTACTATGTTCTTTAATCGCATGCCCCTCTGGATGAGACATGACATATTATATCAAGGCTTCCAGTTTTTTGCTTTTTCCTGTGCTCGAAATACGATTTTACTTGTTATTATGCCATAATTTCATTATGGAAAAAATTGCAAAAAAGTCTTCTTGTGAGATAAAGAAGCATCCGCTCCAAAGAAAAATGCAAACCATATTGTTAAGTGTATTATTATTCGTTGCTGCCCAGGAGATGATATTGCTGCATTATTAAGTACATATGTTCCGGAAATAGCTCGAGTTACACAAAATCTGGGTATAAATCCACCTGAGATCTTAGGGCTCTGGTTTACTGATCGTGAAACAAAAGAACATTTACCTAAGCCACTTCTATTCTCCCAACCAGATTGAAAAAATAAGGGAGAAGACATCATAATAAATTTTAATTGAGATAAATCCAGCTCAACAAACATTATATTATGATGCAAATGAGTAAGATGTGATTCCATGAATTATAAGTGATTTTTGATATGTTTGGCGTATAATAACAACATGAGTGAAAAAGTAGGATTTCACCCGGAAATTTCACTAATCAGACTTCGACAAGAATTAGTCCGTAGCAACTTCGTATACACGGAACTTCCTCCTTTAGTTTATGATCGAGCTAATGTAGCTGATGCAATTGAAGACCGAGTATTTATTGCAAGCCCGCGTCGATATCTTTTGGGTCTATCATCTTTTCATATGGACCAATCATTTCAAGACTTAGCCGCATTAGGAGCATATGAGCAGTATCCAATTCAGTATTCGAAGAAAGGATGTACCGTTGGTATATTACGATATAGACAAACAGTCGGCATACAAATAGAAACTCCTGGAGTTCCAATAGTCCTCAATTTGTCTGATGGCGAATCGAGACAATTCTCAAGAAATCCTGTCGTCGGCAAAAAAACACATAGACAGGATGTATCAAGAATAATGAACGTGTATGTTTACCCTAACACTGCAATCGCAGATTTAGCTATAGAGGTTCATGCACTCCAAGCAGCAGGCATACAATTACAAACGGTTAATATCCTCGATCCGAAAGAATTAGACGCACTCGATCCATCAATTCGAGCGCAGATAAATACACTTGGTTCTCTTTCCCTATTTATTGATTATGAAGCAATACGAGATATATTTATTGGAATACAAAAAATGAACGGATTAGAACAGTATATAGAAAAACTCAATGATGAACTTATGGCTGTAAAGAAAAAATGATATTTCTCGACCGGGGTCCATCAAATTCAACAAGCACTATCCTCTGCCACGTTCCCAAAACAAGTTTTTCGTCCCTAACCGGAACAACCAATGACGCACCGATGATAGAGGACAAAATGTGATTAGGTGTATGAACGGGATTATGCGGATGGCGAAAATTCATCCGGGGAATAATTTTCTCCAGAAAATCCAAAAAATCAAGATCTGTTCCCGGATCCAGATCCGCAGTCGTCAAAGCTGCTGTTGTATGAGTCAAAAACAAAAAACACTGTCCGTCTTTTATATGTTCTTTATCAATAACTTCCTGTACTTCATCAGTAATATCGATTATTTCTTTGGATTTGTGGGTTTTTATGCTTAAAGTTATAGAGAACATAGAATGACTATATAATATCAAGTATTCGCTTGCTTTAACAACAATATAACAAGTAACATTAATTTTATGGTTGAGAATACGCCTAATTTTTCTGAATCCGCCCCAATGTCGATTTATAAAGAACATCGGTTGCCAGGAAGTATCCGAAGATGCCCTATGAACGTTATTAATCTTGATATCCGACTTTCTGGTCAATTAGGTGCTCCAACTTATTCCTGTGATTGGATAGATCCAGGATCA
Organism: uncultured Gammaproteobacteria bacterium; assembly: GCA_964490915.1. Taxonomy (GTDB): domain Bacteria; phylum Patescibacteriota; class Microgenomatia; order UBA1406; family GWC2-37-13; genus CAZBEJ01. The sequence continues at coordinate 59 of CAZBEJ010000071.1, read as the reverse complement.
GGCAAATCCTGCGGTAAAAAATTTGACCGTAATGGCAACGAAATCAGGATTGGATAACA
>CAZBEJ010000070.1:0-2753 GCA_964490915.1 uncultured Gammaproteobacteria bacterium | reverse complement strand
TCAAATAATAATTTAAGGCTCTGGTAAGCCCTGTAAACCAAGTTAAAAGTTAAAAGTGAAAAGTGAAAAGTTACCTTTTTCATACTGCCAGAAACTCCCGGATGTCATCCAGGAAACTTTTAATAATTGATTGGTTGAGGTTTTCTTTTATGAGGCTCTGTTCGAATTGGGTTAAGATTTGGTTCTCGTCGTTTGGTGAAGGAGTTTTGACACCGGCATTTTGGATTTGTCTGCCCGGATTTTCCTTCATCCAGCCTTGTGAAATGCAAAAGGAGCAGAACTTGCGCACCGTCGAGAGGCGGCGATTGATGGTTTTATGCGGAATTTTGTTTTCGAGAAGATATGATTTGTACTCGGTGATTCTGTTTGAAGTAATGAAAGGGGTTATGTCATCGCGAGGAGCCGAAGGCGACGAAACGATCCTATTTGAGATTGCTTCGCTATCGCTCGCAATGACAAGTGTTAGCCAGCCTGCAAAATGGCGAAAATCAGAGAGATAGTTCTTGATAGAAATGGGTTGAATATTTCCCGCAAGAAGGTATTCCTTGAATGAGGCCTCAAAATTATAAAAATTATACCGTTGATCCATATACATTTATCATAAGACAATTATAATAATCATGTCAAGAGGTATTTAATGCATGGTCTGATATAGTTATTAGCAATATTGAGGGATAATTTTATATAAAATAATTAGTCCTGTAATTATATTTAATTTCATTTAATTTAATTACCGCATAAATATATTGCCTACCTTAATATATATAAATATATCAATAATCTTATAGTAATATATCCATATAGTTCATTAAATTTTAATTAAAATCGTATTTAATCTTTACCTATCCCGTGTGTTTTTTGATTAATTTTTTTATTTTTTATTTTTCCTGAATTACTGGTAGTGTTAGCTTGGCATATAGTTTTTTTTGGCAACTGCTGCTTTTAACTGCTAAAATTAGGGAAATTCAGGTTAGACTGACAAAATGCCTTATTCCATATATGTAGGGTTGTACATGATGTCAGGCACTACCTATAATAATTATTTTGCGTTCATGGTTGACAAACAAGGAAATTTTTATATATAGTTAAGATAACCCGGTATGAAAAAAAACCTCGCACTATTGATTGCCGCATTGGTATTTCTCGCTATTTTTTCAGGCTTTTTTTGGCTTTATGAGGTTAAGTTTAATGTAACTAAGGCAGATGTATCCGCATATTCTTTTTCCATAGATAACTCCTATTTATTCGTGACTCCATTACGGGCCAGAGCAAACGGACAGGAAAAAATACGAGTTACGATTTTCGTGTTGAATAATCAGGGATTGGGAGTTATGGGGAAAAAAGTATTTCTTGCAGAAGATAATACTTTGACTATTGAAACTATTCAGGGCTTGACCGACTCATTAGGAAAAGCATATTTTGATGTCAGCACTACGAAACCCGGAGAGTATTACGTTGCTGTTTCTATAGACAATATTGCTTTAAATCAAAAAGCTCATCTGTCGTTCTATTAAATCTCAAATTTCAAGCACCAAGATACAAACAATGATAAATAATCAATTACCAAATTCCAAACTCAGAAAATTTGATCTAGAAGACAGGACTTTAGATTTTGCAAAAGAAGTAATTCATTTTTGCAAAGATTTATCTCAAAATACCGTAAATTTTAAGTTAATAGATCAAATTATAAGATCAGCAGGATCAATCGGGGCAAATTATAGAGAAGCGAACGATTCATTAGGTAAGAAAGATTTTATTCATAGGTTGAGAATTGCCCGAAAAGAAGCAAAAGAAACTGTCTTTTGGTTAGAGCTTATATTAGAAGCAAACAAAGACAAAAACCAACAAATTACCAAACTGATCGGAGAATGTAATGAATTACGTAATATTTTATCCGCAATTATTAATAAATCTGTTTGATTATTGTAATTTGGAATTTGTTTGGATACTTGTGATTTGGTTATTGGAATTTTTTACTATGGAATATAGTTCTCGTAGCGCCAGACTTCGATTACGGGCGATTACATGAGGATGTATATAACGACGCAGCAGATAGATTGTTATTGCAATAAGTTCTCCGAGAATAATCAATTCCAGCGCATGGGCTTGTATCAAGGAGAATAAAATCAAAAATAACTGAATGATAATCCACCAGATCGGATAGATTTTAAGGTTTAATTTAATACTTTGGGGAGAAATGCCGGTATCATAGGTTGTTTGGGCGAACAATCTGAAAATATCCGGCCTTGAAGAAGGAAGAGCCATGGAAAAATTACCTTTGCCATCAGCTTTGGTTGTAAGCTGAGGAAATGCAGCGGCTTCAACTGGTCGAACTATATTCAATGCGTGGCTCAGATATTGATATACTGATGGTTGAGTGTCAACGAACGTAGAAAATGTTATGTCGGTGTCGGGAATAGTTTGTCCTGATAATTTTACCTCATCACCCTCATAATACGTATTTGCATTTAAGGATATGGTCGGAGGCATAATTACTGGTCCGATGGTAACATTGTATTGGGTAGGAAAAGGCGGAAGACAGTTTGGCGCAGTGATACGTCCGAGTTGATCTTGTGAAGTCAAACAAGCTTCGCGTGGATCCTGGGGAGAAAACCGGTTGGAAAACTCGAAATAACCCGTGCTATCGGCATAGGTCTGGTCATAAATTCCCATGCCTTGTATTGTTACCAATGCATTTGGTGAACTATATCCGTATAGCGTAAAGTGGTACTCGCCGATAAAAGTATTGACAG
>CAZBEJ010000069.1:0-2872 GCA_964490915.1 uncultured Gammaproteobacteria bacterium | reverse complement strand
AGGGGGTGAAACTACATGACAAAAGCAGATTTAGTAGCGCAAGTTGCAAAAAAAGCAGGACTCACCGCTAAAGCAGCAAAAGATGCAGTTAGCGCAGTATTTTCAACAATGTCTGATGCAATGAAAAGAGGCGAAAAGGTAGTCGTTACTGGTTTTGGTACCTTTATAGTAAGAAAAAGAGCATCAAGGAAAGGACGCAATCCTCAAACCGGTGCTGAAATTCAAATCCCGGCAACGAAAACACCTGGTTTTACAGCAGGTAAAAGCCTTAAGAGACTGGTCAAGTAATCTCTTATTTTGATACATAAACAAGCCCCTCGCCTAAAACGGCGGGGGATTGTTTTTTAACGAATGAAGAGTGGTATTTAATAATAGTTTCATATATAATATACATATCATGAAAAAGGCTTTATCGGTTATTGCAGTAATATTCCTGTTTAGTGCACCGATGATGGTATATCTTCTTGAATATTCCGGACCAGTTAATGCAACGCAAGAACATGTTTCATACGTTTTGCCCTATCCTGGCATATTACCCGATAATCCGCTGTATATTTTTAAAATTATTCGGGACCGTTTGCTTGATTTTGCGACAAGAGACAACGTGAAAAAAGCCCAATTATATTTGTTATACTCGGATAAACGTATTGCCATGACGCAGGATCTGGCGCAAAAAGCAAAAGATAAATTGGCATTGGATACGGCCATGAAAGCGGAAAAATATTTTCAGCAAATCCCGAAACTTGTCACTGATGCGAAAAAAGAGGGTGCGGGTCCAACATCTTCATTTGTCGAAACATTAAAACTCAGCAATGCCAAACATCAGGAAATCCTCCAGATGTTCCTGAAAGAGTTCCCGCAAGGTTCGACCGATCAAATCAACGCGATCCTGCAAGTCAACCAACAAACGCAGCATATTCTTCAGACGCTCTGAGTTCTGCGTAAAGCTAATCCAATCACACATCCCATCAGCAACATGTTTTGTTGTAAGGTAAGCCAGTAATGGTCAAACATTCCGGTCAGCACGATTGCTCCGAATATGAAAAGCAAAACCATGCCGGATCTATGCTTGAAGAAAAGAAATATGAGAATTGCAAGAATTCCACCAAATAAAATACCGGTTTGAGCGATAAATAGCAGGAAAATATTATGCACCGGTTGGTTGAAAAAGAATGAGAACCGTGAAGGAAATGCATTTTGCGCGATGAGATAGTTCCCCATACCGACGCCAAAAATCGGGTGCTGAACAATGATAATAAGTGAATTCCTCATGAGATCTATGCGTTTAACTATAGTCAAAGAATCACCTTGAGCCCGCATAAAAAGCAATCCGATAACCGTAACAATAAGCAACCGCGCAATGGTGCAGATTTTACAATGCCTGAACTTGTTGAGTACGAACAAAAACGTAATAATCAGATAACTCGCTATGGCAGCTTTCGAGAACGACATCAGCACGAGAAGCGTGGAAAGAAAAAGAGCGGAGTATTTAAGCAAGATCATTTTATCGAAACGCCGATTGATTAACACAAATACATATATGATCAAAAAAAATCCTCCTAATGAATTAGGGTGAGAAAATGTTCCGTATGGTCTCAGGAATTCTATACCGTTTATTGATGCTCTAGCTATTCCCGGTGTCGAAAGATTCATATAACGTTCACCGAGAAAATAGAAAATACCTTGTATCGATTGTTTGGTAATCAACTGCAAAATAGACAGGAATAGTTCATAGATAGCGCTAATGGATAAACCAAAAAGAATGAGTTGATCGCTTAAATCAGAATAATATGCAAGAATTCCAATGCACACGATTTCAAGGATCTTTATAAACGTATAGGAAGCCAGGGGTACTGACAAGGAGAATATAACATTGATGATGAGAATTGCGAAAATAAGCAAAAGTAATTTGTTTTTCAACGCATGGATAATTTTATTTATGGACAGGATACTCAACAATAGTACCGCAATATCTGAGAGATAAAGTGTGGGAGCGAGATAATCGACACGCACCCCCGAGAGGAAGGAGAAGGGAAAAAAGAAATGTTTTCCCAACTGGGTAGGAAGAATGACAAGAAGCAGAAAAAAACCAAACGTAAAAATGATTCTAAATAAATCTGGTTTTTTAGCACTAGAATAAGGTTTGTTGTTTTTCTGCAGTTGCTTCTTCAGCATTCGCTCCGCCATGTGGTGAATTAAAAATTTTTACTATACCGAATACGCCGTCATATCCGGGATCAACAAATACTTTCCTATTGCGGATAATTTCGACTGCGTCGCGTAATTGTTTTCCTCCATGTTCTTCAATTTCCTCGTATGGTTTTCGCATGAGTATATCGAACTCGGTTGCGAATTTAGACGTAAGATCCTCGTATGAACGAAGCGCTTTGATGGGTGAACCGTTATTCAGTTCGGTCAGAACTTCAAGAAGAGGAATGAGCGAAACGAATGGTTTCCGTTTTTTCTCCTTGTCGTAAACAAAGATGATGTCGTTTTTGTTTTTCAGAAAAGTGAGGTCTTTAGTATTCAGATGTTTGTACGAGAGATCAAGTACGCGGTTTTCAACGCCTATGGTCAAAGGTTTGTGACAAACGGGACAGATTTCCCCTTTTTCCTTCACTTCCAATGCATCGTATCTGATGTTGCATGATCGGTGACCTGACCAGTGATATTTTCCTTCCTCGGGGAAAAACTCGATGGTGTAGCCGATCTTTAACCGTCCACCGGGATCCTGTTTGATTGCCATTGCAATGTCAGAATAAGTCATAGATTGTAGATTGTAGGTTGTAGGATCTACGGGAATAAATACGGTTGCTTCCCTGCCAATTTTCGGTCCGGAATGGGCATCCGAAGACGAAATGATCGCGCGGTT
>CAZBEJ010000068.1:0-3027 GCA_964490915.1 uncultured Gammaproteobacteria bacterium | reverse complement strand
TAATATATACCTCCGCCTCCAAAACAATTATAACCTCGTTACTTCGTCAACTCCAGGAATCGAAACCTATATTTCGCTCGTTGCAATTGTTCCTGGTATATGACTTTACCGAAAGCAGAGTAGTCTGGGAAAAAAGTATCCGCATCATATCTCCCTTCGACCAGTGTCAAATACAACTTATCCGCGTAGGGGAGAGCTAAATCATAGATCTGTCCCCCACCAATAACAAAAATTTCTTTTTTCTCCAATTCCCCTGCTTTCCTAATTGCACTATTAATTGATGAACATACAAAGAAATTTTTGTTAAATTCCAAGCAATAATTTCCAAACTCCAAATAATTTTTGAAATTTGAAATTTCTTTATTTGGATTTGTTTGGAAATTGGGATTTGGGATTTGGAATTTCTGCTTAATCTTTGTGAAAGACTGCGGGTTTTTTGTCACCACAATATTTATACGATCTGGTAAGGGCCTCCCAATCGATTCATAGGTTTTTCTTCCCATAATTACCGCATGATTCTGCGTTAATTGTTTGAACCGTTTCAGATCTTCCGGTATATGCCAGAGAAGTTTGTTGTTTCTCCCCAATTCCCTGTTCTGACCGATAGCGGCAATGATGGAAATTGTAGTTTTCATACTATTTTGAGGGGCCGGGCTCTTAAAGAACTGACCTTTTTATTCCTGAATGTCAAAAATCTTTTTGTTCTTTCCGTAATATCCGCCGGTAACGCTCAGCCGCGCTTTAATGGTCGGCAGCGGATCGTAGTTTAACAATTCGACGTATTCGGGTTTAAACTGGTCGATTGTTTTAAAACCATGATTGAATTTTATCTCTGGTAGTGAATTCGGCTTTCTTTTAAGTTGCTCCTTGACTTGCTCTCTATGCATTTCATAAATATGAACATCGCCAAACGTATGGATGAAGTCTCCAGGTTGGTACCCGGTCACTTTGGCAATTAGTAAAGTAAGCAATGCATAACTGGCAATATTGAATGGTACACCCAAAAAAATGTCCGCACTTCGCTGATACAGTTGCAAAGATAGTTTTCCGTTATTGACGTTAAGCTGATACATGTTGTGGCAAATTGGAAAATGCGAGGTATCTTTATAATTCGCCATTGTATACAGATACTCAGGATTCCAGGAAGTAACAATGGCATTATGGCATGCCGGATCTTCAATTATTTCATTGATCGCCCATTTCAATTGGTCAATTGTTCTCGGTTTACCCTGTGAATCTTGAGATTTACAGGGCCAACGTCTCCATAATTCCCCGTAAATTCTTGGCAGATTTCCCCATTTCTCAGCAAATTTCCTGTCGGTACGAATTCTCTCTATGAATTCCTCTTTTGCGATTTGAGATTTGCTATTTGTTATTTTGTATCTTCTATATGGATAATCATCCCAAATGTGAACATTATTATCGACCAGATACTTGATATTCGACTGTCCGGACAAAAACCAATATAACTCATGCAGTACACCTTTCCAGTAAACTTTTTTTGTTGTTAAAAGCGGGAACCCTTTTGAAAGATCAAATCTGATTTGACGACCGAACAGGCTATGCGAAGCATCCTTAGTTCCGCGGTCTACTTTTTTAGCGCCGTTTTTCAAAATATCGGCCATGAGATCCAAATATTGGTATTCCGGATGGTAGCTCTTCATATCTGCACCATTGTACAATTGCGAAAAAAGAACTGCAAGAGAATTGCATATTGACAAATCCCCTAGATTTGCTAGCATATGTGGTATGAACTCACGAATAGACGTATTAAATAACTATTCTCCATCCAAATGCTCCGCCTTTTCTGGTGGGGTTATGTAGTGTTTGGAGAATATTTATATTGACCCCGCCCCAGAGGCGGGATTTTTTATGCAATACTTTATCGTTGATTTCGACAGCACATTCGTAACTTCCGAGAGTCTGGAAGAATATGCGGCTATCGTGTTGAAAAACAGGAACGATAAAAACCGGATTCTTGAAAAAATAAAAACAATAACCAAACAGGGAATGGAAGGCAGAATCTCGTTCGAAGCCAGTTTATCCTCCCGCATGAAGCTTCTTTCCGGAACAAAACGCGATTTGATCGAAACCTCCAGACGGCTGTCAAAACGCATTTCTCCATCGGTAAAGCGCAATAAACAATTTTTCAGGAAGTTTCACAACCAGATATATATCGTATCCGGAGGGTTCAAAGAATTTATCGTTCCCCTGGTCTCAAAATTCGGCATAACGCCGGATCATGTTATCGCGAACTCATTCGTTCTGGATACAAAAGGAAGGATCACCGGCTATGACAAAAAAAACCCGCTCGCACACAAAAACGGAAAAGTCAATGCGGTGCGTTCATTACGATTATCCGGTGATATTTATGTGATCGGTGACGGGTATACCGATTATCAGATACGTGAATTGGGAGCTGCAAAATATTTCACCGCGTTTACCGAAAACGTGAAGCGTGAAGTCGTGGTGCAGAAAGCGGATACGACAGTCAGAAGTTTTGACGAGTTTTTGTATATCAATAAACTTCCCATGTCTCTCTCCTATCCGAAATCAAAGATCAATGTGGTGCTTTTCGAACATATCGATAAAATTGCAATCGATTTATTCAAGCAGGAAGGGTACACAGTCGATTATATTGAAAAACCTCTTTCAGACCGTGAGTTTTTCAAAAAAATCCAACAAGCCTCAGTCATAGGAATCAGGTCACAAACCCAGGTCGATAAAGAATTGCTCGGCTATGCTGACCGCCTTATGGCCATCGGCGCATACTGTATCGGCACAAATCAGATCGATCTTACATCCAGTGCGGAAAAAGGTATTCCGGTATTCAATGCGCCATACAGCAATACGAGAAGCGTCGTGGAACTGATTATAGGTGAAATCATAATGCTCGAGCGCGGCATACCGAAAAAAAACCAAATGATGCATAACGGTATTTGGGATAAATCCGCAAAGGATTCCCATGAAGTCCGCGGAAAAAAACTCGGTATTGTCGGATACGGAAATATCGGATCTCAGCTCTCA
>CAZBEJ010000067.1:0-3075 GCA_964490915.1 uncultured Gammaproteobacteria bacterium | reverse complement strand
AAAATGCAGGGAAACGTTTTTGTTGATGGGGAAAATACGAGGGAGAAAACGGTTTCGCATTTCGCAAAAAAAATCGGTATGGTTTTCCAGAATCCAGATTTCATGCTGTTTAACCTGACAGTTCGGGAAGAGATCGAATTCGGTTTGAAAAATCTGCATTTCGAAAACTGCGAAAAGCGGGTAAAAGACGCTTTGAATACGGTTGATATGACCCAGTATATTGACGCTGACCCTCACGAACTTTCGTTGGGACAAAAACAAAAAATTTCCCTGGCCTGTGTCTTAGCTATGGATACCCCGTATATCGTACTTGACGAACCGACATCAATGCTCGATCACAAAAGCGCGGTATCGTTGTATGTATTATTGAAGAAATTACACAATCAAGGTAAAACGATCGTAATTGTAGAGCATGATACTGATTTCCTGGTTGATACGGCGAGTACGGTAGCGGTTATCGATAAAGGAAACATCATATTCCAGGGAAATCCATCACAGGTGTTTTCCAAAAAAAAGCTACTGGATGAGATCGGGGTAAAAGTTCCACATATGAAATGAAACATATGAGCGTATATATTAAAACAGTCGGATTATTGGTTTTGAACTGGATTTTTTTCCGTATCCCTTCTCCATTATTGCTGACCGGATTAATTTTGTCCGCAACTGTTGTCATATATTTTCTGCCTAAGCATAAGACGGTATATAAACGGATTAAAACAATGGCAATCATATTTACATCAGTGGTTATATTCCAGCTCATTTTCAGTCAGTCACAGCCGATCGTTACCAGATTTTTGTACGGTTACATGATTGCGTTGAAACTTGCATTGGTGAGCTTTTCCGTTTTGATTTATGTAAGCGTAACCTCGACTAGCGAGATTATTTCCCTGTTTTGGTTCTTGCCCGAGAAGTTCAGACTTCTTGCCACAATGACGTTTTATTTCATTCCCCTTATCATGGCCGAATCGGAACAGATTTTGATGGTGCAGAAATCACGCGGCGTCTCGACAAAAGGTATACCAGGTCTCAAACTGTATATTTCTTTTCTCATTCCCCTTTTCCACAGGTTATTTTACCGGGCTGATGTCGTGTCGTTAACCATGGTATCACGCGGATATGAGTAACATGATTTTTACTAGCAGACAGATTAAGGGAAAAGGTCGCGGGAAATTGATGGGATTTCCGACGATCAACGTGGAGATTCCAGTTAATTTTAATGAAGAAGAAGGGATATATGCTGTTCTCGTATGGATAAACGAAAAAACATACAAAGGGGCAATGCATTTTGGTCCGGTACCCACATTCAATGAGTTAAGTAGGTCGTTGGAAATATTTGTCATTGACGCAAAGGATACGGATCTGAAGTTATCCAAAAACATGGTGATTTCTTTTGAACTCGTTGAAAAAATCCGCGACATCATTTCGTTTTCATCGCAGGAAGAACTCACAAACCAAATACAAAAAGACGTCGAGGAGATTCGCAATTTATAGCATTATTATTCTCCAAATGATCCAGCATTAATTTAGTATAATTAGCGTATGCAAAAACGCACGAAAATCGTCGCTACAATCGGGCCTAAAAGTGATTCCGAGGAAATGATCAGATACCTGATCAAGGCAGGAGTCAACGTGTTCAGGTTCAACTTCAAACACAATACGATCGCGTGGCATAACGAACGCGTCAAACGGGTGAACAGCGTCGCTAAGAAACTCAGTACGACCATTGGTACACTCATTGATCTGCAAGGACCTGAAGTGCGCATCAATATGGGAGATATTGATGAAATCGAGATAAAAAACGATGAGTTGCTGGTATTCGGCGAAGAATGTTTCAAAAACAAGAAAAAAGGATTTTCCATTTCCCACCCGCAGATAATTTCCCATCTGGATATCGGGCAAAAAATAGTGGCAGATAACGGCGCCTTCGTTTTTCACGTGGAGAAAAAAGGGAAATTGACATATTTGAGATCGGCTTCAGAAGGAAGACTGTTAAACCATAAATCCATGAACATTCCGGGTGCGGATTTTCCGTTTCCTGTCCTGGTCGACCGCGATCTGGAAGGATTGGAACTGGCAGCCGGAAACGAGGTTGATTTTGTCGCATTATCCTTCGTACGAAGTGCTGATGACATAAGTAAACTGCGTATGGAGATGAAAAAATACGATCTGTACGCAAAAATAATTGCTAAAATCGAGACGAAAAAAGCCCTGGATCATCTCCGGGAAATAGTCGAAGTGAGTGACGGAATCATGGTGGCGCGCGGCGATCTTGGTGTTGAACTGCCTATAGAAGAGGTGCCGTATTACCAGAAACTGATCATTAAGGAAGCAATCAGGCAGAGCAAGCCGGTTATTACCGCGACGCAGATGCTCCAGTCAATGATCGAAAATCCGTATCCGTCACGTGCAGAGATATCCGATATTGCCAATGCAACCTATGATCTGACCGATGCGGTAATGCTGTCCGGCGAAACAGCGCTCGGATCCTATCCGGTAGAGTCGGTTGAGGTCATGCGGAAGACCATTGCGTTCAACGAACTGCAGAATAAAGTGGATAGCAGATTGCGGTTTAACTTTGAGCTCAACAATCATGTGGAGATGTTATGTGATAGCGCATATGGACTCTACCGGTTGTATCAGCAAAAGTTCAACAATCTTGCGGGTTTTTTGATATTTACCCATACCGGTAAAACGGCGCGTATGCTTTCCCGTTACCGGCCGCAACTGCCGATGTTCGCCTTTACCCCGTCGGATGAGGTTGCTGATACCTTGACATTAAGTTATGGCATCGTTCCCCTATCCCATGACGTTGCCAAGGAGAAAGAGGTGACGTCGCGGGAAATCAGATCGGCAGTCTATTATCTTCTTGAATTGAAAGCAGTGAAAAAAGGTCAAATGCTTATTGTATTACACGGCGATTACTGGGCCGAAACAGGCGGAACCTCGACTATTAAATTAATAACGGTGTGAGCTCATGACTACGCAGATTAGAAATTTTGCCATCATTGCTCATGTTGATCACGGCAAGTCCACTTTGGCTGACCGTTTATTGGAATTGACCGGTTTGGTCAAGGT
>CAZBEJ010000066.1:0-3075 GCA_964490915.1 uncultured Gammaproteobacteria bacterium | reverse complement strand
GGCGTAGGTCTTGAGGTGCACGAATATCCGAAACTGTCATTTTCGTCAGTTGATGCGTTTGAAGAACATCAGGTTTTTACCATTGAACCCGGTGTATATTATCCGAAAAAATGGGGTATGCGCATAGAAGATACGGTTATCTATAGACATGGGGAAGCGGTTCCGATGACTAAATTTACGAAAGAACCAATAATATTAAAATTCTAAATCCAATATCCAATTTCTAACAGAACAATTAATGAGCATTATTGAATTGGAAAGTTTGACATTTCATTAGATATTAGAAATTAGGAATTGGGTATTTTATTTTTTTCCTCGGGTATTTTCATTTCTTCCTCCATAGTCATGGTTTTTGCAGCCTCTTTTTCTTTAGGTTGACCAACTTCGACGAATTCCTCTTCCGTTTTTGTTTTCATTTGTTCTTTGATTTCTTTCTCTTTCTGTTTCTCTTCCTGAACGGCTTTGGCAGCTTCAAGTTTTGCTTTCAGATATACCATAAGCTCCTCACCTTTAAGATTATTGAGAAGGAAAATCGGCAGTATATACCCGATGTCGTCAAGGCCTTCTTGTCGTATTTCATCTGCTGGTGACAACAATTTATTCAGCGTATTGGTAATAAACACGATATCCTGATCAACCCATTGTTCGCGTGTTTTGATATTTTCCGCTACGGGCACTTCTCCTGATTCATATTGGTGCTTCCACATTTTCTTGACTTGTTCGTATTCCTCGATAGATACGCTTGGAGGAATGGAAACGGTTTGTTCAACGTGTTTCTCGGGTTCAGCCACAACCGGTACTTGGGACTCGATTATATTTTGCACTTGCGTTACATTGATTTTTTCCTGTTCGGCAACTTGCTCAAGAAGTTCTTTCTTATCTTTTACGGATTTAGTGAAGGATTTTAATACGGTGGCAACCTGTTCTTTTTTCAGCCCTGATTGGGATTCAATTTTTTGCATAGCTTCTTTTGGTGTTTGATCGATATTCTGTCCCAAAGATACCAGAATGCTTTTAACCTGCACCGTTTGCATCTGCGTTTTCTGCGCTATGTCTTCAATAATTTCAGACTTTGTTGCCAGCAAGGAAGTTACGGACTTTACCATATCTGTCGGAACGTTTGCTTTAATGGATACGACATGGGTAATAGGAACCATATGCGGCATTGTTTTCAAAATTTCATCGCGTCGCTGCATCTGTTCAACTTTCGATGATGAAATAGAGGATAATACGGATCTTGCCATTGGATCATTTTTCAGCGCCCGATTATATAGTTCGGTTTTGATATTCATATATTTCTGCCGTTCTGTAGCCGTTTCAGCCTGTATGGGATTTTGGAGGAAGCTGATATTTTTCTGCATGACTTCATGTTGTTGTTTATTTGTTTCGAAACTCGCGATATCCGTAAGATTGGAAGCGGAGATATTGAGGGACTGCGTAATATCCTCAGTTCTCGCTCTTTTGATTTCTTCGACTGTTTCGAGTTTGACTCTAATTGGAATCTCGACTTCGTGGGGCATCTTGATAGAGGTGCTGATATTTGATGGAATTGGCGTTGGACCCGGAGGCGTTGGTGGCGGATTTCTACTCTGATCATACATAGACATCAGGATATTTTTCATCGAATTAATACCATCACAACAATAATCCCTGAAGATTCTCAGCAACCACCACGGGAAAAATGTCACTGCCCACAACATGATCAAAGATATGATGTACTCGGCAAAGGTGTCGACATAATTTCCGTTATTTAAAACAGCCAATTGTTGTGACGGACCGCCGTATAAAATGCTGATCGCCGTTGGATAAATATATCCAGCGGTTGTACCTGCGCGGGAAAAATCAAAAAGATACGGAATGCCTGATTTCCATATTGTTGCGAGAGCTCCGAGGAATAAAGCAAATAGAGGACCGTAGAATACCCACTGGACGAATACGCCGATCCAGATCCAGGCAATATTGCGGATAAACGTAAACGGTATCAATAATGCCAGGAAAGGAGATACGAAAAGCAAAAACCATAATATGATCTGTCTCAAGATAAGCATGATACCCATGATGTAGTAACTGAGATTGGTTATTTTGAGGAGCGCCGTTTCAGCCGAAGCCGCTTCCTGAACACGTATATTCAAATCCCGGCATCCGACGAAATCAATATAATTTTTTTCTTTACTGATGCCGGCAAAATAGATATTGAACAGATCTTTGCCTCCCAGGTTTTCAATGAAGAATTTCATGATGATATCCGCAAGTTGTATAACAGTGATGACAATACTTGCAGAAAGGGTTATATACAAAAGAATCAATAAGATTTTCATGATTGAAGGCCATATCTTGATTTGGGAACTGAAGTTACTGCGTTGGTTGATAATCATCCCCAGACCCATGAGTGCAGCGACCAGAATGACAAAGAAATACGAAACATTTCGCGTGGTATTCCATACCTGATACAAAACAGGATGATTATTGATAGCGCTGTGTGTTACAACCCAGTAGATAAATTGCCTTGCCCGTTCATCAGCCTTTCCTTGCGCAGTTACATTTGCATCCTCCACCCATAAATGGTTTATTGTAGGATCTTGCTGAAACGTTGCCAAATCAGTTACGCATTGTTCTCCTGATTGGCGATCTTGATAAACTTTGCTTAGATCTGCTGGGCAGCCACAGATGATAGGAGTAGTCTCGCTGCTGCCGAGATTTAAAAGTTGTTGCTGTTGTGCGGCGAAAGCTGGTTGCGACGTGGCAAAGATAGAAGCAATCAGCGCAAGTCCAATACACAGAAACAATAAAGTTTTTCTCATTATATTCATAATAGTCAACTTTTCGCACTAATGCAAGGATTTGGAGCTACGCATTTTATGGTGTTTCTTATATGGTTTTCGGTTAACTGCAATCAATCCGGTAGCGGCCAAGATGAGCAGGCCGGCACCAACAGCAGCGCCTGTTCCAGTTTGTGTAATCGATCCTGACTGGGGAAGTGCAGTTGGCACGGGAGCTGAAGATGGGGCTGGTGATGGTGATGGTGATGGTGATGGAGCAAAAAGAACACAGAGTTGAGTTGAATTTCCAGGAGCG
>CAZBEJ010000065.1:0-3155 GCA_964490915.1 uncultured Gammaproteobacteria bacterium | reverse complement strand
GGGTCGTCGGACATACACCTGAAAAACTTGCGCGTTTGAAATCCGGTGATCCGATTATCTATGAGCCCGGACTCAAGGAATTGCTGCAAAAAAACCTGAGAGCAAACAGACTGCATTTTACTTTGGATTTTCAAGATGCCATTCCCCAATCCGATATCGTATTCATTGCGGTAGGAACTCCACCGAAACCAAATGGAGAAGCGGATCTGTCGACGGTATTTGAAGTCGGTAAAAATATTGCCAAGAATCTCAAACAGTCATTTACTGTTGTTTCATGCAAAAGTACGGTTCCGATCGGAACGAACAGGAAAATAGAAGAAATTCTCTTTAACCATAAACCGGAAAATACCGACGCTGCGGTTGCGTCGTGTCCTGAGTTTCTGCGCGAAGGAACGGCAATCTATGACACGCTCAATGCAGACCGCGTGGTCGTCGGATCCGACTCAAAAAAGGCAATTGATTTACTCATCCAGCTTCATGAACCAATCAATGGCAAACGGGTGATCACCAACCTTGCCTCTGCCGAACTCATCAAATACACGGCGAACGCCATGCTTGCCACGAAAATTTCTTTTGCCAATCTCATTTCGTTTTATTGCGAAAAAAACGGAGCCGATGTCGAACGGGTACTGGATGCTGTCGGTCTTGACAAACGCATCGGTAGAATTTTCATGGATCCTGGAGTAGGATACGGCGGTTCATGTCTGCCAAAAGACGTTATGGCTTTGATTGAGATGGGCAAAACATTGAAAATCGATGTTGCATTTCTTGAAGCTATTGAAAAAATAAATACACAATCACGGATCAATCTGTTGGATAAAATCCTCAACCATATTCCGGGAAAACACATTGCGATCTGGGGTCTGAGTTTCAAACCCAACACAGACGACATTAGATTCGCTCCATCACAGTATCTGATCAAATCCCTCGTGGAAAAGAAATTCATTATCTATGCCTATGATCCGGCAGCAATGGGAAATATCAAAAAAATGTTCGGTGGTGCTATTAATTATTGCGAAAATCCGTATGATGCGGCAAAAGACGCAGATGGCTTGGTTGTTTTGACCGAGTGGAATGAGTTCAAACAGATAGATTTTACCAGACTTAGAAAACACATGAAATTCCCGTATATCTTCGACGGAAGAAATATATACTCGAACAGTGACCTTCAAAAACACGGATTTGCCTATTATTCTGTCGGCAGGTTACCCGTTTATTTATCTCCATGAAAGTATTTATCACCGGTGCTGCCGGCTTCATCGGATCAAATCTGGTTAATCACCATCTTTCGCTCAACGACGAAGTCTATGGACTTGACAATTTTATTACCGGCATGCGGGAAAATATTTCAATCGCATTAAAAAATCCGCATTTCCGCTTTATCCGGACCGATCTAATCGATTATTCGTTCCCTGATATTCCACAGATGGATATAGTCTACCATCTTGCCTCCCCCGCCTCACCAATCCAATACAAAAAACATCCTATTCAAACGTTACGCGTTAACAGCGAAGGAACACATAATACGCTGGAGTTTGTCAGAAAATCAAAAAGCAAAGTTTTTGTCCTTGCTTCCACATCAGAGGTATACGGCGATCCGGAAATTCATCCTCAACCTGAAACTTACCGGGGAAATGTGAACTCTGTAGGTCCGCGCTCGTGCTATGACGAAGGAAAACGTTATGCGGAGGCATTAAGCTACAGTTATATCAGAAAATTTGATCTCGATATCCGCATCGCCCGCATCTTCAATACCTACGGACCGAATATGGAACAAAACGACGGCAGGGTCATTTCCAATTTCATTATGCAAAGCCTGATTGAAAAACCTTTGACCGTATATGGCATCGGCAAACAAACCCGCTCGTTTTGCTATGTATCCGATATGGTGCTGGGGCTGTATAAACTAGGGACTGTCCAGAATCTCAAGTCCGAAATTATAAATATTGGCAATCCTGATGAACGATCTATCATGGATCTGGCGGAATTTATCCAACAAAAAACAAAAACCCGATCTATAATTAAACTTTGTACCATCGACGGCGACGACCCCAAACAGCGCCAACCCAACATTGCCAAAGCAAAAAAATTATTGGATTGGCAACCCACTATCAGTTTGGATCAAGGCCTGGATAAAACTATAGAATATTTCAAAAGCAGATATTTATGAAGAAAGCACTTATTATTCTTCCCACGTATAACGAAGCAGGCAGTATAGAGGAATTGATTAACGGGATTTTTGACCAACAATCAAAAGTAAAGCAATGGGAACTCCATATACTGATAATTGACAGCTATTCAACAGATAAAACACCAGAGATCGTTAAAACTATCATGAAAAACAGTCCGCTGCTCCATATGGTTGAGACCAAAAAAGAAGGTTTGGGCAAGGCATATCTCAACGGTTTTACGTATGGTATGGAACGGCTGCATGCAGATGTCATGTTTGAAATGGATGCGGACCTTTCACACAATCCGAATGACATCCCCCGTTTTCTCAGGAAAATGGACGAAGGATACGATTTTGTCGTCGGATCCCGATATATGCAAGGCGGATCTATCCCCGGCAATTGGAAACTGTACCGGAAAATATTTTCCGTAGGAGCAAATATGTTCATCAGGTTCGGTATGGCAAAACTCAGAACAACGGAATGGACGAACGGATATAGGGCAATTCGCTCCGCTCTCATCAAATCAGCTTTCCATCATATAAAAAATTATTCCGGATATGTTTTTCAGGTCGCTTTTTTGGATTACGCTATAAAGCATAACGCCAGAACAGCAGAAATTCCCATTCATTTCAAGGACAGGACATCGGGGTATTCCAAAATCAACGCGATGCAATATATCGTTCATTCGGTTCTCTATGTTTTGCAGAATTCGTCATTTATTAAATTTGCAACCGTGGGCTTGAGTGGGTTCGTCATTGATTTCACGGTTTCACATATCGGTATTGATATTTTGCACAAACCGGTTTGGATTTCTACATTGATCAGCGCCGAAACAGCAATCATATCCAACTTCATCTGGCATAACCTTTGGACATTTTCCCACAAGCGTCTGATTACCAATATGCGATCGTTTGTTTCCAGTTTCATAAAGTTCAATTCCATTGCATCAGGATCCATCGCCATACAAACCATCGGAGTGCAACT
>CAZBEJ010000064.1:0-3160 GCA_964490915.1 uncultured Gammaproteobacteria bacterium | reverse complement strand
CCCATTGGATTATCCTTGAATATTTTTTCAATTAGCTGGTTTGATAATCCTGTCGAATTTCCCAAAACATTCTGCCCTAAATCATTGGCGTCAATGATAACAGCACCGAGGAAATTTGATGTTGATTTGTTGTTTATTATCCGTGACTTGATATTTTCTACAGCCTTTTGCGGCTCCTGTGGTCCCAGTTTCGCTGAGACGTTCGACGGGTAGAGCGAATATTCCGTTGGCCCATCGATAGACCGTACGGTTGGTCCCGCAATCCGATAAAACAAGCCTTTAATACCAAATATTTTTCCTATCTTACCTACGATCGTAGCATAGATAATTTTAGGCAATCCAATCTCTTTTATTGCCAACTGCATGGTCCACGGGCTGCCTAAACCTATCCCGTACGGAGTTTTCCTGACATAGCGGGATAATGTTTTTGCGAAAAAACTCGGTTGTATATCCCAGATAAAATATGACCTGCCTTGCGAAATAGCAACAATTTTTTCCGAAACAACGACGAAAAACTTCTTATTCTTCAACTTACTATATTTACCTTCTTTTAGGAATGTTTGAACGAATTTAATAACATCCCGAGCTATCAATCTCGCGTAATTGTCGCCTTTCTTGAATACCTCTGTTTTTATAGGAAAACGTAAATATCTTTTTCCTTCAACATCTATCTCTAATTTTTTACCACGATTTGGCAATCCAAGGATAAGCCGGCCTCTCCTGGGTTCATCCTTTTCAGGTGGGACACCATCTATAAACTCACGTAACCAAAGTTCAAGATTCAGGCACCGCCAAAATACCATGGTGTCGCTCACCTTTCCCTCTATAAATTTCTGAAAAGCATCAAGAACCGATTTTTTGTTGAAGTAGGGACGGTTCGCAAACGACTCAGAAAGGAAAATTCCGAATATTCTATTTTTCATGTGGATGAACCATTCATACTCGGGTGTGGTAAATCCAATCTTATTCCGTCGCGTTTCAATGGATTTCGGAATCAACGATGTCATGGACTGCCGCAGAATGAATTTATTCCACCCGTTTCTGATGATATAGAAGTCATCGAGTGAAAATAAATATTTTAAAACGCTAAAATCGAGAAAAGGGACTCTCCCTTCAATGGAAAACCTCATAGCATTTTTGTCTTCATAGCGCAGCAAGGATTGTAAACTATTTTTAAAAATGTCCTGGATAAGTCGTTTTTTTAAATTTACCGATTCAACTGAAAACCCGACATGTGCAAATTTTGCGGCAAAATCAGAATTGATAAGTGATTTAATGGAAACCTGTTTTTGGAATCCAAGAGTACATACTATTTTCTGCCTTACATATTTCCAAATAATATCTCGTACGCCGAAAGTTTCCCTGACAAGGAGCATATATTTTTTTTTATTCCACAACTGCCTCAGATATACGAAGTAATAGGGATCATATCCCGCCATCATTTCGTCCGAACCCTGGCCGTCCAAAACCACGGTCACATGTTGATGAGCTAACTGCATAACTTTATACTGCGCATATGGGCCCGTACTGATTGTAGGTTCCTCCTGCGTTCTGACAAAATCACTTAAATCCCTAAAAAATTCCTCCGGTTGAGGTTTAACCTTATAACTGTCTATTTTTGTTTTTGATTTAACCAGATCATCGATATACCTTTCCTCGTCGTTTGAAGAATGCGGAAATACTGCTGAAAAGGTTTTTTGCTTGATACCGATCGATTTTAATTCAGCACCGTGCGTTTCGAGCAGTTTGTTCACCAACGAAACAATAGAAGAAGAGTCAAGCCCTCCCGAGAGACAGGTTCCGACCGGAACTTCGGAAACAAGCCGCAAGCGAACAGATTCAATCAATCTCTCCCTAAAGGCAGAAACTGCACTTACACCTACGAGGCGTAAATTGGGTTGGTTTGATAATCTCATTAATTCTTCCTCGAGATTGGTATATTTCTTCTTTTCAAATCCGGATTTGGTTATTTCCATAAGTTCTCCCGGAAGAAGATGATAAACTCCCTGGAAAAACGTCTCATCGGTATCATCATGTATGCGATCATGTAAATACCGGTAAATAATCCTATCATTCGGTAGTTTTTTTACGAGCCCTGAATGAATAATCGGTTTTATCTCGGAACTGAATATAAGACCAGGTACACTTTCCGTCGATCTAACAAACGCATAGTACAAAGGTTTTATGCCGAAATGGTCACGGGCAAGAACCAGCTTTTTTTTTATGCGGTCATACAGAGCTATGCCAAACATGCCGTTGAATCGATCAAAACACGTAGCTCCCCATTCCTCATATCCGTGTACGATTACCTCCGTGTCCGATTGAGTGCTAAACCGATGGTTCTTTCGTTCTAATTCCCTTCGAAGTTCTTGGTAATTATAGATTTCACCGTTATAGACAACAGCAACAGATTTGTCTTCGTTATAGATCGGCTGGCCGCCTCCTTTCACATCAATTATGGCGAGTCTGCGATTCAGCAAAGACACCGTTTCATCAATATACGTTCCTTCGCCATCCGGTCCTCGGTGTTCAAGTTCTTTTGAAAATTGGTTCAGGAGTTTGTCATCGCGAAAACCCATAAATCCGGCGATTCCACACATACGTTATGAAACACAAAACATCTAACATATAGCGCTATAATATATTTTCTTGTTATACATGTTGTATGTTACATGCTGCGCAAGATTTTTATACGCTCATCAATCGGCGGATGCGTGCTGAAGAGATTCATGATCAATCCATGAGTCTTTCCTCTTTTAAATGGGTTGGAAATGAATAAATGGGCAGTAGAGCTTGTTGCGGTTCTCATTACGTCGGGATCATTGGCAATTTTTTGTAACGCATTTGCCAATCCATCGGGATAACGGGTTAGCAGAGCCCCGCTCGCGTCAGCCAGAAATTCCCTTTTCCTAGAAATGGCAAGCTGAATAAGAGTAGCGATAACAGGCGTGATAATGAGGACAATGATAAAAAGAACAAAAAAAAGGGGACTTTGGCCTCCCTCGTCGTTATTGTTTCGACGCCCTCCTAATCCTCCCCACCAAAAACTTCTCATAATCCAGTCGGCGATCAAAGCGAGCGTCCCCACCAAAACAGCGACGATCGATGATAGTAGGATATCATAATTCTTAACATGAGAAAGCTCATGAGCGATTACTCC
>CAZBEJ010000063.1:0-3222 GCA_964490915.1 uncultured Gammaproteobacteria bacterium | reverse complement strand
TTCCAGCGTAGAAGTATCTCCCAAAGGAAGTCCGAGCTCTTTGGCTTTTAAAACCCTTCTCATTATCTTACCGGAACGTGTTTTTGGCAATGATGTTACAAACTCGATTTCATCAGGCGTTGCGATCGGTCCTATGGCAGTGCGTACTTTTTGTTTCAGTTCTTCCTTCAGTTGATCGGACGGTTGTTGGCCTTGTTTGAGGATAATGAAGGCCTTAATCGATTCGCCTTTGATTTCGTGCGGTTTGCCGATTACCGCAGCTTCTGCAACAGCGGGATGGGAAACTAAAGCTGATTCCAGTTCAGCGCTCCCGAGCCTGTGGCCTGAGACTTTGATGACATCATCGTTGCGGCCAACGATCCAGAAATAGCCGTCTTCGTCCTTTTTCGCGGAATCTCCGGTAAAGTACACGTTCGGAATTTTTTCCCAGTATGTTTCCTTATACCTTTGCGGATTTTTATACACGTCCATGAGCATGCACGGCCATGGTTTCCTGATAATCAAATATCCTTGCGTATTCGGTGGGACAGGATTGCCTTTATCGTCGACCACGTCAGCTTCAACGCCGAAAAACGGTTTGAATGCGCTTCCGGGTTTTAATGGAACGGAAGGAACAGGCGTGATCATGAACATGCCGGTTTCGGTTTGCCACCACGTATCCATGATCGGGCAGCGCTCTGAGCCGATATGCTTATAATACCAAAGCCATGCCTCCGGGTTTATGGGTTCGCCGACGCTTCCCAATATCTTCAAGGATGATAGATCATATTTTTTCGGCCATTCATCGCCGTAGCGCATCAATGCACGAACAGCAGTGGGAGCTGTATAAAACTTGGTGATTTTGTATTTTTCCACCAACTGCCACAATTTACCCGGATCAGGATAATCAGGTACGCTTTCGTAGACAAAAGACGTGATACCGTTGATAAGCGGTGCATAGACGATATAGCTGTGTCCGGTTATCCATCCTGCATCAGCAGTACAGAAATATACGTCATCGGGCTGCAGGTTAAATACCCATTTTAAAGTAAGATAGATACCGACCTGATACCCGCCGTGCGCATGCAAAACTCCTTTTGGTTTTCCGGTGGAACCCGACGTATAGAGAATAAACAGGGGATCAGTCGCTTCCATGATTACGGTGGAACAGATCGAATCCTGTTTTGCAGTGATCTCATGCCACCAGATATCTCGTCCTTCTTTCATCTTAACCGGCTGACCGCCGCGTTTGACCACGATCATGTGTTCGATCTGAGGTAAATCTTTGATTGCCTCGTCAGCATTTTTCTTGGATTCAACATATTTGGTTTTGTATTGGTATCCGTCAACAGTGATCAGTGCTTTTGCTTCCGCGTCGATCGCGCGGTTTTTCAGTGCTTCGATGGAAAATCCCGAGAAAACAACAGAGTGGATCAAACCGATTTTTGCACATGCCAACATAGCTATATTTTGTTCCGGGATGCGGGGAAGATAAATGCTTACGCGGTCTCCTTTTTTCAGTCCCAAAGACTTTAACGCATTCGCAAACCTGCAGACTTCTTCACTCAATTGTGCATAGGTGAATCTCCGTACTGTTCCGTCCTGGCCTTCCCAAATAAGCGCGAGCTTGTCTTTTGTCTCTGTTTTCAGATGGCGGTCAATCGCATTATTGACGATATTGGTTTGAGCACCTACAAACCATCGGGCATATGGAGGTTGCCAGTCTAAAACTTTGTCCCACGGCTTGAACCATGAAAGCTCTTTTGCTATGTTTTCCCAAAATGCTTCAGGGTCTTCCTGTACTTCTTTGTAGAGTTTTTCGTAGTTTTTGACGTAAGAGTTGTTTACGATTTCTGGTTTCGGAAGGATCATTTATTGATTGTGGATGATTAGAAATAAAAAAGCAAGAGGAAAAAATTTGAGGAAAAACATAGTGTTCAAATCTAAAATACCCTGGGAAATCTTCTGTAAGCTTGACATTCTTCAAAAGGAACTTGTATAATACAGTATATACATGCGTATTGTTAAGGAACCGATAGAATTTGAGTGGGACAAGGGGAATTTTGACAAAAATAGGAAACATGGCGTTGAGAATAAAGAAAGTGAAGAATCATTTTTTGACAAAGAAAAAGTAATCTATAAAGATATTTTTCATTCGGATAAAGAAAATAGATTTATATTATTAGGAAAAACAAAACAGCGTAAATTATTATATACAGTATTTACCTATAGGAAAAACAAAATCAGGATTATTTCATCAAGAAAGGTAGACAGAAAGGAGGCGAAATTCTATGAAAAAAAAGCTCAAACTGCCAAAATTCACAAATGAGGATGAAGAGCGCGATTTCTGGGCTAAAATCGATCTTACTGAGTATTTTAATATAGATGATTTTGAGCCGGTGAGTTTCCCCAATCTCAAGCCAACCAGCCGTTCGATTTCGCTCCGGATACCCGAATGGCTCATTGACCGGGTGAAAGAACAAGCAAACGAAATCAATGTTCCGTATCAGTCATTGATTAAGGAATATATTAAAAAGGGAGTAATGTCTTCACTTTAATTAATCAAAGTGACAAGCTATAAAATTTATCTATAATATCCTTATGTCGGATTTAACAATTGACGAGCGATTGGATCTTATCAAACAGGTTGGTGAGGAAATTATTGAAGAGGATGAGTTAAGAAAACTGTTGGAAAGCGGACAGGAGCTTATTGCCTACGACGGCTTCGAACCTTCAGGCCAGATCCATATTGCGCAAGGTTTGTTGCGGGCTATCAATATCAATAAAATGACAAAAGCCGGCGTAAAATTCAAAATGTGGATAGCTGATTGGCATGCGGTAACCAACAACAAGATGGGTGGCGATTTGCATAAGCTGAAAATTGTCGCAGAGTATTTTATTGAAGTTTGGAAAGCGTCCGGGATGGATCTTTCGAAAGTCGAATTTCTCTGGGCTTCTAATATGGTCAAAAAACCAGAATACTGGAGTTTGGTCATCAATGTTGGACGGACAAATAAGCTGGCGCGGTTTATCCGAACGGCCGAGTTTATGGGGCGCGAGGAATCGGCGGAAAAACTGACTGCAGCGCAGATTATTTACCCCTGTATGCAAATAGCTGATATTTTTATGCTAGGTGCGAAAATCACACAGCTTGGTATGGATCAGAGAAAATTAAATATGTTGGCTCGGGAAGTAGGACCGCAGTTGGGGTTTTGGAAACCGGTTGTCGTAAGTCACCACATG
>CAZBEJ010000062.1:0-3227 GCA_964490915.1 uncultured Gammaproteobacteria bacterium | reverse complement strand
CAGAAAAAAAGGCAGAATGCCCGAATTGTGGCAAAGAGTGCGGTGAGTTTGGACAAAAAAACCCAATGGAGGCAAAAATGAGCTTCGATTCGTATGTTAAAACGTTACGAGGAAACAGTGGAGGTGGGTGCAATCCCGGAGGTGGGTGTTGTGGTTAATTGGCTGAAAGTAAAAAGTATCCTTATTTACTTTCTTAGCCAATTGTTTAAAGAGATGAAGTCTATGTTTAGACTTTGCGGTGGATGTAAATAGTTTATATTTATGCCTCATGTTGATTTGTCTAAGGTAAGGCAGAAAATAAAGAATGAATTAAGTTGGTATGCCTATGTTGATTTCATTAAAAAATTAGAACTTTGGGAAGGAAAACAAAATGAATATTACCTTTCGGCAGATATCCGATTTATTCCCTTATGCGACAGAGACGAGCTTTATATGTTAGAAAGCATTAAAAAGACGCTAGTTGATAAATATCATATAAGCCATGCAGTTATTCAGTATTGCTCTGTCTATGAAAATAGCTGCAGAGATGAAAAATTCCAAGACTTTCGGAAAAGAAGCAATGAAATCAGGAGAGGAGACTGACTTATGAAATTTGCATTAGTATTACTATCAGCGCTAGCTGTTTTTCTGGGAACAGCCACACAAGCTCACGCAGTCTGCCCTGTTTGCACTGTGGCAGTGGCAAGTGGTTTGGGTATCTCACGATGGCTGAGAATTGATGACAGTGTGACTAGCATTTGGATCGGCGGGTTAACCCTCTCAAGCGGTTTGTGGCTGGCGGATTGGATCGGCAAGAAAGGCTGGAAAGTGCCGTATAAAGAAGCTCTCTCAGTATTTTTATTTTTCCTATTTGTCATTCCACCGCTTTACTGGAGCAAGATGATTGGCTTGACTAGTAATACCTTATGGGGCATCGATAAAGTATTGCTGGGAACAATTGTAGGTTCAGTTATTTTTCTCTTCGGAGTCTGGCTTGATAAATGGCTACGAACTACCAACAATGGTAAGGTCTATGTTTACTACCAGAAAGTTATTATTCCTGTTTTTCTGTTGTTAGTCGCAAGTTTTATTTTTTATCTTATTACCAGTTAAGGTGACAATATGAATAATAAACATGTTCTTCCGGATATTAACGAATTTATGGACAAGGTGAAAAAAATGGAGAAAGGAGAAAAACTCGACCTATCCTCCGACGAAGATTTATCTATAGGTATTATGAATCTGGTCTCAATGGAGGAACACTTCTTTTTCACCTATAACAAGACCAAAGACGCTAAATATCTTGATTTACTAAATGAAATCCGGGAGATACGCAAAAGCGCCCTGAAACGCATCATTAAGGATTATGAAGGCGAGGTTTGGTGTATTAGCAAACATCTGCTGGCCACCTCGATGCGGTTTATGGAAGTCGGGACGAAAGCACTGACCAAAGGTAACAAGAAGGACGCAGAAGACATGTTTGGCAAGTCGTATCAGCTATACAGTTTATTTTGGGGATTAAACCTTGGCTTAGTGCAGACAAAAGATATGAAGCGCACGGAGTCAACTAAGGTTGAGTTTATTAGCGACGATGCAAAACCCGTAGCGAAAGGATCGGCAAGTATATTTGAAAGGCTGGGGCAACTTGTCCAAAAAGCGATTGATTGTTGTAAGGAATAGTTTTGGGCAAACACGCTTAATTATTTTGGATTGATTTTTTGTATAATTTTACTGTAGGTATGAGACGTGATGACTATCTTTTTATAAAATACGATCTCCATAGAGTCATTGAGGCACAAGAAAAAGCAATGAACGATGAGATCGATAGTATCGAAGGTAATAGACTTCTGAATACCAATCCCGAAGAACTGGTGAATTATTTCAAGGAAAAATATCTTTTATTAGCTCCAAAGTTACTAGAAGATAAAATCTCAGTTGATCAAAACGAGTCTAAAATAGATGTTAGTGGCGATCCTAACCGTTTCATTTTTGATAGAAGCGAACCATTTTATATTACCGGCACAAAGATCGATTTCTACATTCCTTATGAAGGAGACAAAGATCTGTTTCAATGTCAGCCAGCAACCTTCTCGCTTAATCCCCCAAGAGGAACTATTACTGATACCGATTTAATTCTGACTTATCACGCCGCAGACCATAACGGCGACACCATTAAATCTGAATTCCAGCGAACTCTAGATCAGATAAAAGGTTATTTAACGAACATTGAAAATAGTGCTAAAGAATTTAATAGCCAAATTGAAAACAAAATCAGAACAAGAATTAATTCTAGGCGAGAAAAAATTAAGAATGATCAAGGACTGGTTGCCTCTTTTGGATTTCCTCTCAGAAAACGGGAGGGTGCTTTGGAGACATACGTTGTTCCGGAAGTAAAAAGAAAAATAATTCCCCGGATGCCAGAACCAACGATGCCTGCCTCTAAACCCGAACCAGTATTAGACATGGGAGAGTATGAACATATTCTTAAGATCGTTTCCAATATGGTCACGGTAATGGAACGTAGCCCGAAAGCTTTTGTAGGCATGCAAGAAGAAGACCTGAGAACCCATTTTTTAGTTCAATTGAACGGTCAATACGAAGGTCAGGCTACAGGAGAAACATTTAATGCCAGTGGGAAAACAGATATTTTAATCAGGGCTGAGAATAAAAATATTTTTATTGCTGAGTGTAAATTCTGGAAGGGCGAAGAATACTTCAGAGAAGCCATTGACCAGCTGCTAGGTTATACATCTTGGAGAGATACGAAAACAGCAATTCTTCTGTTTAACAGGAACAAAGACACCAGTAGCGTTTTAGCCCAAATTCCAAAAATTATTGAAACACATGCAGGTTTTATAAAAAAGATGGACTATAACTCTGAAACTGGATTCCGCTTTGTTATGCAACACAAAAATGACAAGGAGCGAGAATTAATACTAACAGTTATGGTTTTTGACATTCCAACTGACTGAGAAAAATATGTTAAATGGCTTAAAACAACTAATATCCCGCCAGGATAAAAGACAGTTCCGATTATCTGATGATGAAATACGAAGGCTGAAAATGCTTTTTCCTTCCAATGAAGAAAACTTTATAAAAAAGTTTGTAAAACGTCTTGCAAAATCATTTTCAGTTCGCTAACATAAAACTGTAATCATACAGCCTGACGAATTTATCGGGGCTTGGGTTTCTTTATTCGCAAGAGTAGGAAAACCTAAGCCCCGTTTTTTATTGGGAAAAAACTATGG
>CAZBEJ010000061.1:0-3320 GCA_964490915.1 uncultured Gammaproteobacteria bacterium | reverse complement strand
CGCTCATTTTCAGTTTTTGTATACAATGGGAGATATGAAGAAACACATTGTGTCATTTTTCGTCATAGGCGCATTTATCATGTATTCGGTGTATACGCGCGTTGCCGGCACGAGCAGGGTACCGGTAATAGCTCCGCAGAGTGAGAAATTGATTCTAACGCCAACAATGACTCCTCAGAATGTACCAATCCCAACTTCTCCGTTTTCACCAAACTCAGGGTATAAGGATGGCACATATACCGGAGATACTGTTGACGCGTATTACGGCTATGTTCAAATTCAAGCTTACGTTTCTGGTGGCAGGATCAGTGACGTTCAGTTCCTGCAGTATCCGAATGATCGCGAGACATCAATATCCATCAATTCTCAGGCAATGCCGATTTTGAAACAGGAGGCGATCCAGGCGCAGTCGGCCAACGTTGATATTGTATCCGGAGCAACCGATACCAGTCAAGCATTTATCCAATCTTTACAATCTGCTCTCAATAAGGCAAAGGGCTGAGATTTTTGGTACAATACCCACATATGTACTACAGCCCAACATATGGAAAGGTTGATCTGGATAAGTTAAAGCAAATAATTTCCTTGTTCATGGCACAGGACCAAAAAGCGCGGTATGAGATCATAGTCGGCTCCGATTCCCAAAAAGTGCGTGCGGACACCTACGATTTTGTTTCCGCACTCATCGTGCACAGGATAGGTTTCGGCGGCATCTATTTCTGGAAACGCATCATCCAGGACAAAAAAATAAGTCTGAAACAACGCATCTACCAGGAAGCGACCATGTCCCTTGAGACTTCGGAAAACTTTGTTCATTTTTTCAAGACCAACGGCATTTCGAAATATAATATCCAGATACACGTCGACATCGGCCACAACGGTGAAACACGCGAATTGATTACCGAAGTGGTCGGCATGATCAGGGCCAGCGGTTATGACGTGAAGATAAAGCCCGATTCATACGGCGCAAGCAAAGTTGCGGACAAATATACGTAAAAATAAATTCAAATCTTAATATCTAATTTCCAACAAAAATCCAAGTTCAAATATACAGAAAAATTATTCCGAATGAGTCTTTGATTTTTTTATTATCGCAATAAAAATAAGTTGAAGCTCATTAGACTCTTTAGAATATATTAAAGCTTTTTGACTGAACTCAGGAACAGCCTTAGCAATCATTCGGAGCCAATGTTTTGTTTCTTTGGCTTCCTTTTTACAAACGCCAAGTTTATGCTCGAAATCTTTTCTAGATTCTGCGCAATCTGCTTCAAAGTAATTTGCACCTATACTTGTACTTGATCGTAATAATTAATCTATTAGTGGTAGAGTTAAATAATTTTTTGGAAGAGTTTTGATAAACTCGATTATATTTTCTCCAAATATCTCTGTTCTTTCCTCTAAGTCGTATACTTTTTTTCCATTAGTCATTGAAGTTTTATTAGAAATTAGGAATTGGAAATTGAACTTTAAGAGACGTATTCTTTCACATTGCTATCATTGATGTAGAAACTTGTTCCTTCGCCTTTGACGATTTTATACGCCACTTTCCGGACAATGCTTTCGATGGTGCGTTCCAGGGTACGGATGCCTGCATCAAATCCCAATGGCCTGGTTAGTTTAAGCCAGACAGAATCATCGATTTTGATATTATCCATGGAGAGTCCGGTTTCCTTAAGATATTTCGGCAGTACATAATTTTTTGCGATAGTAATTTTTTCCTCATCAGTATATGAAGGCATCTGGATAACCTCTAGACGATCCATGACCGCAGTTGAAATATTATTGGTGTTGTTGGCCGTCGCTACAAACAGGACCTGCGAAAGATCGAACGGATAGTCGATAAAATAATCTAAGTAGCTCGAGTTTTGTTCCGGATCGAGGAGTTCAAGCAACACACCCATGATTGCAGCGCGCGATTCAGGAGTAATACGATCCAGCTCGTCCAAAAGCACGACGGGATTTTTTGACCCGGCTCTTCTCAGGGAACGTATCACCATTCCCGGTTCTGCTTCAGGCGATGTTTTCGACTGGCCTCTTAAATCAAGAGCAGAGGACAATCCTCCGAATGGAATGCGGACGAACTTCCTTCCAAGCGCTTCAGCAATGGAGATGGCGAATGTAGTTTTACCCGTACCTGCCAGGCCGACGAAGAACAGAATCGGTGCGTGGAATGCGTCTTCCTGGAGTTTTTGACGCTGGATTATCAGAACAGACAGATATTCCAATACGCGCGCTTTTATTTTTTCAAGTCCGAAATGGTTTGAATCAAGGATCTCTTTGGTATGTTTAATGTCAAGATTGTCTGGTGTTTTTGTCTCCCACGGCAAGTTGGTAATCCAATCTATATATTTCGCGGTAATATCCAGTTGGGATAAATTCCCGCCGTATTTCAATGTTATCGCAATGCGCTCTATCTGCTGCAATGCTTTGTCGTGAAGATTAGCAGGTAACCTCGTATTCTGCAAGGCAGTCTTTAGTTTTTCTACTTCTGACAGGTTATTTTGATTATCCATGGTGTTAGCAGACTAATTATCCACTTGACAAAACACACAGTTTTGTTTATGATATTTTTCACAAAACCATTACTCTGATCATAATCAGAGGTATTATATTTATTTTAAAAGTTATTTACATAAAAGTCTATGGCAAAATCAACAACCATAAAACCTTTGTTCGACTACGTATTAGTTAAACCGCTTGCTGCAGAGCAGACAACTCCTTCAGGTATCGTAATTCCGGATACTGCTAAAGAAAAACCTCAGATGGGTGAGGTAATGGCTGTGGGACCAGGCGCTATGAATGATGACGGTAAGGTCGTACCCATGGTTGTGAAAGTAGGTCAGAAAGTCATGTACAAAAAATGGGGTGGCAATGAAATAAAAGTTGGTACGGAAGAATGGATGCTTATTGAGCAGAAAGATGTTATGGCAGTGGTACTAAGTTAAAAATTAAAAGTTAAAATTTCAAAATTATATGGCAAAACAAATTGTTTACGGAGCAGATGCTCGTAAGAAACTTCTTGATGGTGTGGATAAATTATCCAAGGCAGTTGCAACAACGCTGGGTCCAAAGGGACGCAATGTTGCGCTCGACAAAAAATGGGGCGCACCGAATGTCATTCATGATGGAGTCACTGTTGCAAAAGAAGTAGAACTTGAGGATGCATTCGAAAACATGGGGGCACAACTAGTCAAGGAAGCTGCGTCAAAAACAGCTGATGTTGCGGGTGACGGTACGACAACCGCAACAGTCTTGGCAAGCGCGATCGTCAGCCAGGGAATCAAAATGATTACTGCTGGCGCCAACCCAATGGTTATGCG
>CAZBEJ010000060.1:0-3324 GCA_964490915.1 uncultured Gammaproteobacteria bacterium | reverse complement strand
CATATCCGAGAAAATCCGGAGCCAGGGTAACGTAGCCATTTTGAGCAAAAACTTCGGCAACATGTTGCGTTCCTTCACCTGGTGTATATGCTGCCGGATCAACATATCCGCGAATCATAATAATAACAGGATGAAGTCCTTGGGATTTCGGGATATTCATCAATCCGCTTACTTTTTTGCCATCCGCGGTAAAGAAAAATAATTGGGAGGTAAAATCCGGGTCATTTTTCAGGATTTTATCCATGATAATCTGACTTCCTTCATATTTTCGTTTCCTCAGATTTTCATAGGTATACGCTAATAAAGGCTTTGGCTTGTTATCTTGAACAATAGGTGATACGACATATTTAGAGAAGAATGGTTGAAAAATGAATATCGAAGAAACAAAGATCAGGAAAAATAACAAAATTATCAACCATTTACCTTTATCCATATTCCAATTATAAACCTACGGATATGTAAGCGTTGTTTCAAAGATTCAATAACCACTGATTAAGGAGAGACCTTTATACTATTCATACAGACCATGTTTACATCTGTCCCGGTTGTTAAGCATGCATTTTTGCAGATATACCAAGAACATGTTTCTCCTCTATGTTGTGCTGTATCACACTCAGCAAGGGTTTGGTATTTCGCACAAGGAGTCGTCAAAATGATAGGTGTGGTAGTAACGGAAGGAACAAGAGATGGAAAAGGAGAGGGTAAAGATTGTTGTTTTGTACGATTTTGTTTGAGTATATTTTGATTTTGTATAAAATTATTTAGGTTCCCAATAGTCCCGTACAGTAAAGGAAGCAAAACTATAACCAATATCATTACTGCAATCCAACTCAATACGCCTAAGATGAACCAAATGAGAGGAAATTTTACCTGCTCAGGTTTCGTAAGATTTCTAAACATAAAATAACCATAGCTTATGACAAATGGTGTAGTAAACAACGGTAGGATTACTACCAAAAGAGATATAGGAAATTCTTTAACTCTTAAGAATAAAATATTGATTAATAATATCGCTCCATTCAATATCAATAATCTACCGGCAACTCCCCAAAATTTTTGATTGATCATGGTGCGACTAAACCATAAGTTATTCAAACCCTTTTGTTGGGTTTCCAGGTAAATAAACACGCTGAAACTGTTCCAGAACGACCATAACACAAAAACTATTCCTAACGAAACCACGCCTAACGGGAACAGTATCAAAAGAAATAAAAACGACAGGAGAGCAAACCATACATATCCCCATACCAGCGGTTTTAAATCCTTAAATGTTTCTATGACGCCGTGTTTCTCTTCTTGAATCACTATTTTTACGGCAAGTAAACTCAACCAGGTATGAAGATATAGAAGTATCACCATGGCAAACGCTGAGACAGTCAAACCAATACCAATGATCAACGAAAATGATTTTGTAACGTTGTATAAAATAAAGACTAAGCCTCCCAGCAAAAGTAATCCTAAAAGAAAAGCAATCCAAATAAGAAAATTCAATACTACTACAAGAAAGTACTCAATAATCCGATCTTTTGTGCGAATAAATGACTGCTTAAATAAAAGTTCAATCTGCCAATTGGATTGAGTTCCTTCCATATTGTCATACTACCATATTTGTCAGATATTCACCATTTCGTTAAAACAATAGAGAGTTCTTGCATAGTTTTTGTCCACACTATATACTCATAGTTATTTAATCGCAGATAGAACTAAGGCTATGGAACATAGATCTAAAGGTTTTGCATGATCGAAATTTGATTGGTTGAGTCTTTCATGGAGTCGTATTCAACCGAAAGCCGGTCAATGGGATTATAGCCAGTTTGATTCGTGGGTTGATGGATATCGGGCGTGCGGGCAGCAAGTTAGCGTACACATTTTGTCTGATGCCTCATGGGCGACCGACCCTGCACCAAATACTAATAGCAGGCATAAACCATCCATGCCGGCAAAAAATATGCAGGATTATTGCAATTTTGTGTATACCATTGCGCGCCATTACAAGGGAAAAAAACCAGATATTCTATCGAAAACGAAGCACATTCCAGTTCCAACTGGGGCGGAACTCCTGAACAATATTTCGTAGAACTGCAAACCGCGTTCAAAGCGATTCATGCAGTTGACCCGAATGCGATTGTCGAAGACGCCGCAATGTCACATGAAGGTCTCGGGTATTTGACAATCTAGGAAATCCAAGACCAGCTGCAAATGCGTATAAAACCGCTTCTGAAAAACTAACCGGATCTACGTCCGTACAAAAAGTAAACCTTGGAACAAATGTATATGCGTATAAATTTATAAACAGTGGAAAATATATTTACGCAGTCTGGAGTACTTCGCCTGTGACCATTCAATCCCCTTTTTCAAACGGGACAACTGTAACGAATATACAAGGAAATTCTCAGCGAGTAAACAGTACTTTAATTTCTATCGATGATTCTCCTGTATTTATCGAACAGTAGTTTATTTTTCCTCGGAGATTACCTTTAGTTGGGTTACTTCGTTGAATCCGAATTCTCCGTGCATCCTACCCATTCCGGATTTTTTATAACCTCCGAACGGGTTGGTCGGCTGCCAGAATAAAGTTTGGTTTTGCCCCACACTGCCTGCTTTTAATTGTTTACTTACTCTTTGGAAGCGAATTTTGTCATTCGTCAATATATGTGCGGTTAACCCGTATTTAGTATCATTTGCCAGCTCTATTGCCTGTTCTTCCGTTTTGAATGAAACAACCGGCAAAACAGGTCCGAATGTTTCTTCTTTCCACACACACATATTCCTCGAAATGTCAGTCATAATAGTTGGAAGATAATACGCGCCTTTCAAATTATCTGGCCGTTTACCACCGATAATTATTTTCGCTCCCTGTTTAATAGAATCATTTACTTGAAACTCAATAAGTCTTACTTGTCTTTCTGCAACCAAAGGACCGATTTCAGTCGTTTCATTCAAAGCATCCCCTACTTTCAGTTGACTAACATATGATGTAAGTTTTTCAACTACTTTATCAAATACACGTTCGTGCACAATTAATCTTTTTACCGCATCACATGCCTGGCTTGCATTCTTGAATCTTCTATACGCAATATATTCAATTGTTATATCGTTGATTTCAAAATCATCAAATAAAATTAAAGGTGATGACCCACCAAGTTCTGTGGTAATCGGAATGAATTTTTCCGATGCGATTCTCACCAAACGCTGTCCGACTTCCGTGCTTCCGGTAAACGAAATCATGTCTATATCCTGATGAACCAGACAGTCTCCTGTTTTACCATCACCGTAAATAATATTAAATACTCCTTCTGGAATATCCGATTGATTAATTAACTC
>CAZBEJ010000059.1:0-3401 GCA_964490915.1 uncultured Gammaproteobacteria bacterium | reverse complement strand
GTCAACCATTGCGGCCAAAAAATAGCGATACCGACCAGTGATAAAATTAAAGAATACAAAACAGTAGATTTTCTACCATATAAAATAGCTACGAGCGTAAGTATACCCATTATGCCAGATCTTACAACAGGGGCTTGAGGTCCAACGAAAACAATAAACAAAATGATCATTAGTATTGTTATCAGAATTGATATCCGTTTGCCAAGAAACTCAGTTAATCCGGCTATTATGATGCATAATATAGTGATATTCATGCCGGAAAGAACTACAATATGGAGCAATCCGACAGCCTTTAATTCCTGATAAAAAACTTTCGATGTATTCAGAGGGATGCCGAATAATATTCCGTTCAAAAGTGAAGAATGCGGTTCCGGGAGATAAGAATTTATGAGAGTTGTGAATACTTCAGGGGTAGGCATAGGAATTAATAGAATTACGTATATTTAACAATATTCGGTGTAATAGGTTTACTAAATATATTATTTCGAAGCCCCAAATAACTTTAAGTCCAAAATATGGCATATTTTAATCCAGTACGATCAAATCCTTAATTTGATCGTATACATTTTGTTTTACGATCTTTTTGGTCAATAATTCATCCATTGTTTGATAGGGACGATTTTGAATAATTTTCTGTGCGGTTGCCTGGCCGACGCCCGGGAGAATATCCAGTTCCTCGACGGTTGCGCTATTGATATGTATGGAGCCGGATTCTAATGTAGGTTGTTCCGACGAATTATTGTTTAATTGAGGCTTATTCACGGGCAAAAGATATTCGATCGAATGTTGGGGTTCAGTAAAAAGACCCATTTGTATTTCGGAGAATGAAGGAACGTGAATTTTCTCCTGATCAAAGATGAACTTTGCCAAATTGAAATTCCTGGTAAAATAATCCTTGTCCGCATTGTCTGATAACCCGCCGGCTAAAATAATAATGTCCCGGAGTCGCGCGCTTGAGGAAACAGCATATACACCGGGTTGTTGTACAGCCCCAGATATATCTACGTACGAGGTATAGGATTGGACGGTATGTGCAGGTTGTTTTCCTGGTTGTTCTGGTATCGCAGGACTCGTTGTGCTATAAAGTAAAAGAATTATTACCGTAATAATGCAGGCTGCGCACAATAGTAATAACTCTATTTTAAATTTACGCAACCGTTTGAGAATGGGTTTGAACGATCGGAAAAAATCATTCATCATAGCTATGATGATCCCGTTTATGAGCCAATTCAATGGCTTATATACCACAAAATAATGTAAAAAGGCGGATAAGGCAATAAAAAAATGATGATAGAGCAGTAAATCCAGAAAACCGTAGTATGTATTACATATACAGTTAATTCTCTTCTTTCTTTACCCTCTTAATGATGATAAAGGCGATGATAATACCAACGAGCAAGGCGAAAATAAGTTTAAACGGCAGGGCGATAAACGAGGTAGACCCGAAGATATTCGGCGCATGTTCCCCGAACGATATGGTGGTAGAAAGCTTATAGAGGCCTATAAAAAATCCCGATAACAATACTGTTATTGGCTGTTTGCAATAGGAAGGTTGATTTCCGCTATCCGGACAGGTAAATTCAGCTGAATTACTGGCAGTCAACAGGCGCTGCGATTGTGCAAGGATGTTTTGTGGAATAATATCATATGACGCCTGCTCACCGAAATTTCCTTTGAGTGTAATTTTGCCCTCAGGAGTTATGAGATTGCTTCCTTTGTTGTCGACAATCAAAACAAGCGGTATTTTGTCGTTGCTGTCGAAGACCTTGAATATTGAACCAAATGCGTTGAAAGAAAATCGCGGAAGCACATCAAATAATGCAACGTTTCCCTTGACGTCAACGGTACCCGTATTGGTTAC
The DNA here is from genome assembly GCA_964490915.1 of uncultured Gammaproteobacteria bacterium. Lineage (GTDB taxonomy): Bacteria > Patescibacteriota > Microgenomatia > UBA1406 > GWC2-37-13 > CAZBEJ01. Next base: position 1,540 of record CAZBEJ010000059.1, on the reverse strand, counting down.
GGTTATTAAAATATTACTTCCGATCGTAGCTTTTGCACGTGCGGTTTGCACTCCTTCGACAGTCGGCGGAGGTTCTGATTCGCCGAGCAAGGTGTAATAATAATCGCCTTCCGGAGCCCCATCAGGAATCCTTATCCTCAGGAGAATTTGTTGTGAGTCGCCGGTTTTCATGAAAAAGGGTTTGCCCAATTGGATATCGGCATTATCTAGACTGAATCGCACCGGTCCTTCTATTTCATTTTTCAAAGTAATGTTTCCCAGATTGTCTTTTGCTTCGAAGCTTACCACATTGCTGGTAATAATTGTCGGATCACCGCTGTTTCTGATCGTATAGGCTATCATAATGGATTTTCCCGGTTTGATGATGGTTTGTAAAAGAGGGGGAGAGATGGAGAGGGTAAGTTGTTGCGCAAAAGAGGGTATAGGGAATAGGGTATAGGGAATAGTAAGAAAGAAAAACCCGATTAAAAAAAATATTTTTTTCATAGTATTATTTTCTATTCCCTAACCCCTAACCCCTCTCAATAGCTCGGCGTTGCCACGTAATCGATAATTGTTTGATACGTGCCAGCCGCTTGGCTGCCTGATGGGTTGAGTTTGAATGTAACGGTCGCCGTCCTGTTTTTGCCCACATTAAAGCTGGTCATGACGACTGCAGGCGTTTCGCTTAAGGTGCGGTCGCTAAACTCCCGATAATACGTTGCGTTGGTAAAGTCTGTTGGAATATCCTGCCCTGACATGTTGTATCCGAATCCGTACGCGGATGATGACGTCCATGGTTTCGCAACATAGGCCGTACAGGTATTTATGCCGCCGTCACAACTTGTATCAGAGATGGTGGCGCTTCCGTTGGGATTGCTTAGAGGGCCAAGTTCTGCTGCGGTTACCTGATAGAGTCCGCCTCCTCCCCCGTATGTAACGGTGAGATTCGTCGTGCTTGTAGCAGGAATACCTGACGTAACTGTTCCGAAATTTATATTAATGTTGGTGACGGTAAAACTGAATGGTGTAATAGTGCGAAGATACTGAAAGCCTGCCTTAATAATATAGCCGCTTGAGGAGAACTGGCCGGCTGCAAGCTGACCTATGGTGTCGGAAAGATTATAGTTGGTTGAAGATTTGTTTCCTGCCGCGTCACTTACGTTGGCCGATTCAATGGTAAAGCTGGAAGAATTCATAGAAACAGCATAAGCTTTAGTATTTAGTATCCGGTATATAGTATAGAGTAGGAGAATGAGACAAATTGTTTTTATACCAAATACTAAATACTTCATACTAAATACTAATTAGTAGATTTCTCGTACTCCTCAATCACCTTTTCCATCTTCTGAGCGGCTTTTTTGATTTCATGCAGTTCCTTGTCGCCCATAAAGTTTTCGACCGCATTTTTTATATTTTTAATATGATTCTTGAGCATAAGCGAAAGAAACAGAAACGCATCCTCCTGCAACTTTTCACTTTTCACTTTTAACTTTTCATTCTGAATATATTCCTGTCCCATAAACATGGCAAACGGAGTCAGGAACGCGAGCGAAAAAAT
>CAZBEJ010000058.1:1205-3570 GCA_964490915.1 uncultured Gammaproteobacteria bacterium | reverse complement strand
GCCTGAAAGAATTCAAACTGCTTGAATCCGAACATGTTTGCAATGATACTTGTCGGGAACATCTGAACCTTAGCATTTAACTCCAGAACATTGCTGTTATAAAACTGTCTTGAATACGCGACTTTATCTTCCGTATCTTCAAGCTGTCTCTGTAAGTCCTGGAAATTCTGACTTGCCTTTAAATCCGGATATGCTTCGGCAACCGCAAACAGTGATTTCAAAGCGCCGGTCAACATGTTGTTCGCATCTGCTTTTTCCTTAAGCGATCCCGCACTCATCAACGCTGTCCGTGCTTTGGTAACATCGGTAAATACGGTTTTTTCATGCTTTGCATATCCCTTTACCGTTTCAACCAAATTCGGAATAAGGTCTGCCCGGCGTTTCAACTGCACGTCAATACCAGACAACGCTTCCTGAATCCTGGTCCTAAGAACAACTAAACCATTGTAACTCGCCACAAAATATATGCCAACAATTAACACTATGCCCAGAACTATGATGGGTAAACTTACCATAGCAATATAATAAATTGATAATACTTAGATTATACCATGTCAATATCAATTGGTGTATAATTGGCTAACCTGAGTCACTACAATTAATTGTAGTACATACAATTGCCCGTATGATGCTATGTCAGAATCCATTTTTTGAATTCATGTGCAGGCAAATAATTCATTACGTCTTTTTTTTCGGCCCAGCCACGTTTTGCCGTCGCAACGCCGTAAAATAGGTTGTCCATCTGACCAACCTGATGTGAATCGGTATTAATAACAAATGGTACACCTAAATCTTTTGCCTGCCTTATGAGCATGTCGGGCAAATCCAAGCGTTCGTACCATGCGTTTATTTCAACTGCGATGTTTCTTTCCGCGCATATCTTGAATATTTTCGTCCAGTCAGCTTCATATCCTTCGCGTTTGTTGATCATCCTGCCAGTCGGGTGAGCCAGAATTTTGACTTTTGGGTTTTCCAATGCAATGATAATCCGTTTGGTCATCTGTTCCTTGTTCATGGTAAAAACACTGTGCACCGCAACAATTATGTAATCGAGGAAATCCAAGGCTTTCTTCGGCAACGCAATCTTACCTGAAGGCTGAATATCTACTTCCAGACCATTAAAAATGGCAAATTTTGTTTTTTTGGAAACCGAGTTAATGATTTCTTTCTTTTTTTTCAGCAAGGATAGAATTCCCTCTTCTTTCATGGAACTTTTCGGATTATGCTCGGAAAAGCCTATATATGCATAGTGTAGATCTTTTGCCTTTTTTACGAATTCTTCAAACGAATTGCTCCCCAGATCATGCGAAGGATGGATATCAAAAGAAGAATGTATATGCAAATCGCCTCTTATATCGCCCAATTCTATTAACCATGGTAATTGCTTTTTTTTGGCTATAGATATTTCATCGGTTCCCTCGCGGATTTCCGGGGGGATATATTGCAACCCCAGAAAATCATAAAAATCTTCTTCTAAACTGAATTCGTGCAATTTGTTTGTTTTTAGATCCTTAATGCCATATTCGGATAATGAAAGACCTTTTTTGAGAGCAAATTCGCGCAGTTGAATATTATGCGACTTATTACCCGTAAAGTATTGCAGCATCGATCCATAACTCTTCTGTTCCTGAATACGCAAATCAATACGGATGTCAGGATAAATAATGATCGAAGACTTTTTTTTCCCAGCATTGTCGGTATTTATCGATTTATGATATGAAATAAAATGTTTTATGATTTTTTCGTACTCTTCCATACGTATACCGTCATTGACTTGAACGGCTAAATCAATATCTCCGACTGTGGCAACCATTCTCCTCAAGGAACCCAGCGCATCTATACGGAAAATGCCATCAAGTTTTTTCATATGATCGATTATTTCCTGAGCCTGTTCGTATGCATACGGCAAAACCATACGTTTAGTGCTGTATGTTGCGCTCAGTGAACGGTCAATAGCCTCAAGAATTTCTTCCTGCGAGCGTTTACCGAATCCTTCAAGCGTTTCGATCTTTCCCTTTTGAGCCGCTGATTTCAAGTGCTCAATGGTATGTTCCTCTGGCAAGCGCAGTTCTTTCACGAGTCTGGCAGCCGTCTTAACACCAACTCCCGATATTTCCATAAGGTTAAAAATGGAACCAGGGATTTTTTTTAGAATCTGCTCGAAGTGGCTTGATGTTCCGGTCTTAAAATATTCGTCCAGATGCTGGTGGATGGATGGACCGATACCCGGAACTCTGCCGAGCGACCCTTCCTGCCATACGTCTTTTATCTCACGACTCAGATTATCGATAGCATCGGCTGCTTTTTGATAAGCGATAATTTTGAATCTATTTTCATTCAGAAGAACATATGCGGCTGCAATATG
>CAZBEJ010000058.1:0-1105 GCA_964490915.1 uncultured Gammaproteobacteria bacterium | reverse complement strand
AAAGGAGTCGTAGCTCAATTTGGTTAGAGCGCCTCCCTGTCACGGAGGAGGTTGCGGGTTCGAGCCCCGTCGATTCCGCATGAACTCAATTGGTATACCCGGTTCGGGTGAAAAGAGCCTCCCTGTCACGGCAGGGATTGTCGGTTCCAATGCGCTTGGTAGCGCAAAGATTACCTCTTCTCAAACAATATAGGTCATCCCTCAATAAATATACTGGAGTTTTATCCACAAAGATACAGTAATATATATTGAAATTCTGAAATTCACTCATATATAATGATACAGATTAAATTGAACGGAGGTGATACCTATAGCAAAATCAAAAATAACAACTCTCAATTATCAGGATATGGTCGTCGATATCGTTAAAAACAAATACCCGTATATCTTATTGGGCATCACGGTCATACTTATCGCATATCTGATGTTTTCAGGATTCATGACCAGCCGCAAGAATAATATAATGGTTGAGCAAGCTAAAAAAACCGCTCAAGTACAGACGCAAAATCAACAATACCAATCGTTAAATACATATACGGTAAAAGAAGGTGATGATTTATGGCATATCGCCGAATCAAAATACGGGTCAGGGTACAACGCATATGACATTGCAGCAGCTAATAATATCAAAAGTCCATATGTTATTATTGCCGGACAGGAATTAGTAGTACCGTCGACCACGCCTAAACAACCTACGACTGGCGAAATCGCACCGGCAATGACTAAACAGGTAACCATAACCAGCGCACAGTACACCGTACAGCATGGTGATTACCTATGGAAGATAGCGGAAAATGCCTATGGTGACGGATACGCATGGGTACGAATTGCACAGGCAAATCATCTGGTAAATCCTGATCTGATATTTTCAGGCAACGTACTTACGATTCCCCGATAGAGTCTATTTTCTACCGAGCTGGAAATAATTTCCATCAGGATCTGCAAATGTCGCCAACATCATCTTGTCTTTTTTCATAGGATGGTATGGTTTTGCCATACCTTTTGCACCGAACTTTTTTATTCTCTCAAACTCTCTCTCCACAATTGCTGGTATAATATTTGAGCTGCACATAGTGCGGGATTAGTACACCGGTAGTATGCCACC
>CAZBEJ010000057.1:0-3589 GCA_964490915.1 uncultured Gammaproteobacteria bacterium | reverse complement strand
GTCTATGCCTGACGAATCCCAAGCAAGTGGGCAGCCAATTACCCTGTCAAACTATACAAAAGCACTTATTGAGGCTCTGAAATCTATTAAAGCCCGACCAAGGCCAGATGACCTTTCCCAGCTGTCCGTATCGCAAACCGTGTCTTTTTTTGCACTGGTTTATGAAAAAGTACGTAATGCTATAGATTTTAAAGACGATCATCTTATATTGAGGGCTGCGATTGAACGTATTTTGAATCGTCGGTTTTCGCTCAATCCTGAAGGAAAAGGCGAGTCGGAAAACCTGCTTCGGGAACTTCTCTGGGCTCGTTATTTTGACAACGGAACCCTAGGCAATGACGATGTCATCCTTATACAGAAAATCATCGATCGCTATATTTTTCTCAAAAAACAAATCGTGATAGGCCGTAACAGCGGGTTGCAACAATATCTCAACCAGTTCCTTATCGATCTGATATCATGCGAAATCGAGGAAACGCTCAAACCAGCTTCAGCTACAAAATATTCAGACTTCACTTTTTTTATCTACCAGGTTTTGCGCCAAAAAATCAAGATAGAAGGCTTGACCGATGTACAGAGAGACTCATATTTTCTCGTTTCCATAGATAGAGTATTCGGCAAGAGCGATAAACCATATCAGCGATACCATCTGTTCATAACGTTTTACAAACCGTTTCAACAGTATACAAACCAGGAGATCAAAGATCTTTCGTCAAAACTACCGGCCATTTTCAAGAAAATCGACGATATGACATCCAGCCCGTTTGTCGAATCTCTTTCAAAATTCGTCAGGAAACAACTCCCGGCATTTCTTATTTTATTTGAAGTCATCAAAAAAAAGTTTTCCACCATCGATAAAGTACTTTCAAACTCAGAAATGTTATGGAATGAGGTTGATGTTACCTGTAGGGAACGATATCAGGAACTTGGAGGCAGAATACGCAATCTCGCAATTAAAAGCTTTATGTATATCCTTGCAACAAAAATGATCTTTGCCTTGATTCTCGAATATCCGCTTTCTCTGTATATGTATGGCGAGGTAAATTGGACGTCTATCGCGATCAATAGCATATTTCCCCCAATCCTTATGGTTATCATTTTGATGTTTTTTCGGGTTCCCGGCGAAAGCAATACAAAGAAAATCTATCAACGGATAACTGAAATCATCAATGCAGACAGAACATTTGAAACCCATGTCGCGTTTATGCCCAAAAAACTGAAACAGAGAAGGCCGATGCTTATTTTTGGGTTCACCATATTCTATTCCTTAACCTTCCTCGTTACGTTAACGGTTATCTACGAGGTACTGACTCTTCTTCGTTTCAATCTGATCAGCCAGTTCATCTTTATTTTTTTCGTCAGCGTGGTAACATTTTTTTCCTACCGCATACGCCAGATCGTCAAGGAATTGCGCGTTGAAGACAAGGATAGTATTATTACCCCTATCATCGATTTCTTCTTTATGCCGATATTGTCCTTGGGAAAGTTCTTCAGTTCGGAGGTTGCCCGATTGAACTTTTTTATCTTTATATTTGATTTTCTCATAGAGGCGCCGTTCAAACTGATATTCGAGGTTGTTGAGGAATGGATTACGTTTGTGAGAAAAAGAAAGGAAGAGATTATTTAATTCAGTATAGAGAATAGAGTATTGAGTATAGAGTATAAAACAATTGAATTATTCTCCATTCTCTATACTCCATACTCTATACTAACTACAAATGAATCAAAGTTTTTGGACTACATTACCTAAACCCATCATCGGCCTTTCTCCCATGGACGGGGTTACCGATGCGGCATTCCGTGAAATCATAGATATCTACGGCCATCCTGACGTTTTATATACGGAGTTCGTACCGGTCGAAGCCCTGGAACACGGAAGCTCAAGAGTGCTCAATGCGTTGAGAAAACATAGAACAACTACTCCGATCGTAGCGCAGATTTTTGGATCGACATTGTCAGCGTACTATCTTACCGCCTTCATCATCCCGGAACTCGGATTCGACGGCATAGATATTAATATGGGTTGTCCGGACAAGCATGTTGTTCTCAAAGGTGGGGGGGCGGCTTTGATAAAAAACCAGAAGCTTGCACAAGCCATCGTGAGAACCGTTACACAAGCTGTTGAAGATTGGGTAAATGGACGAACCTTGGCATCTCTTCATCTGCCGGAAGAGATTCTCGCTTTTATTAAAAAATATAGTCCAGCCCATACAAAAAGAACAGGTATACCGGTATCGGTAAAAACCCGCATCGGATACGATACTCCTATTACCAACGATTGGATACGTAGCCTTATCGAAGCTTCGCCCGATCTTATTACCCTTCATGGCAGAACGTTATTGCAGATGTATACCGGTAAAGCGAATTGGGATGAAATAGGAAAAGCCGCTCTTCTTTGTAAAAAAAACGGCGTCATGCTTTTCGGTAACGGTGATATCCATTCATTGGCCGAAGCCAGAGCTAAAGCTGCCGATTTCAGTCCTGATGGCGTTCTTATAGGCCGCGGAGCTCTAGGGAATCCATGGATCTTTAGCGAAAAAACCGTTTCATGGCAGGAACGGACTGAAGTCATGAAACACCACGCGCGGTTATTCCTACGCTATCGTCCGGACCTCAACTTGATACCGATGCGCAAGCATTTTACCTGGTATTGCAACTCATTTAACGATTCAGCAAAAATACGCAACCAACTTATGAACGTGACCTCACCCGTCGATCTTCATAAAATTCTTTCCTCGGTTACCATATAACGGTACACTGGAGCACCCGTATTGATATAATACAATACTATGAAAAAGCCATTGCGCATTTCCATGATTTCCTACCATACCTGTCCGCTTGCTTCTGAGGAAGGCAAAGAGTCTGGGGGTATGAATGTTTTTGTTTTGGAATTATCAAAAGCATTGGCGAAGCGGGGGAACAGTGTTGATGTCTATACTCGCATGCAGGATAAGACAAGCGATCAAATCGTCCGGGTTGCGGAAAATTTTCGCGTCATACACGTGAAAGCAGGACAAAGCGCATATATCGCTAAAAAAGAGATTCTTCAGTTTATACCCGAATTTGCCCACGCATTGCATGAGTTCATACGTAAAAACAATTTCGCGTATGATGTATTCCACGCGCATTATTACATGTCAGGCCTTGCGGCGTTGAAATTAAAGAAACAATATATGCGCAATTTTGCACTGGTAACTACGTTTCATACCCTTGCCCTCATGAAGAACCTGGTAGCCCGAAATGAGCAGGAGCGGGAATCGGAAGAGCGGATTGATGCGGAGTTCGACCTCATAAAAGAGTCGGAAATAATTACCGCATCGAGCACAACTGATAAGGATTATCTTAAGGCTCTGTACGATTGCCCTGATCATAAGTTAGAGGTTTTGACTCCCGGAGTAGATACGGCATTGTTCCATCGCATCGACAAAATAACTGCGGCAAACCACATACATGAGGATCCAAACCAGAAAATTATCATGTTTGTCGGCAGGATCGAACCGTTAAAGGGAATTGACGTTCTCATGTATGCACTCAAAATTTATTTGCACAGAAATCCTCACTCTAATCTAAAGCTCATGATAGTCGGCGG
>CAZBEJ010000056.1:0-3692 GCA_964490915.1 uncultured Gammaproteobacteria bacterium | reverse complement strand
TTTAAATTCCTTTTTGTGACGCTCTATCCATAACTCCTGCCATGGGGAACCGAATGCAACGAATATCAGGTGGGGCTTGTAATCAGCTACTATAGAAAAAATGGCGTCCTCTTCTGATTTTCCTGGATTTCTTATGTTTCGTATACCCTGAGTCCCTTTAAATTTAGCCTCAGGATACTGCTTGGAGTAGCACTGAGCCAGTCTAAGTGCTAAATTGCCGTTTCCGCCGATTAACAGCACCCGTAAGCGCATATTGCCTGCCATTTGTATGAGTTCAACCATAAGGTCAACCCCCGTAGTACGACTACCAATGGGTATACCTAGTATCCAGGCCGCTACAACAATCCCAATGCCATCAGTAATAGTAATCTGGGCTGTCTTAATAGTATGTTCTAACTCCTTTTGCCTTAAAGCAATAATGATATTCTCTGGATTTAAAGAGACAATATGGCAGAATCTCCTCGGTGGCAGCATGTATTTTTTAATTTCCTCTAGGCTATTATTCGGAAACCGTTGTCTATCTAGGTACAATAATAATGATCCAATAGTCATATATATTATTTTTCTATGGGTAATATATATATTTGATATAAGCTTGAAATATAGATTTTTTGTATATAAATATTGAACATTTAATTATTTATTATAACAAGCTAAACTAATCATAGATATATATAAATTAATTTTTTATATAGTATATATTATATTTTTTTTAATTTACTTTATTTATCTCTTTTATAATTTTAAATTTTACCAATCGAATTTGCTCATCATTATTATAGGTATATTGATATAAAATCATTTTTCTCGGAGGCCGTCATATCAATATTTTTTAACCTATCATTTATCGTATCGCCTCTTTAAAGCTATCAAGGTTCTCTATAGCCATTCCGACACCCCGAATTACACAGAAAAGAGGTTCATCGACAACAAATGAAGCAACACCGACATAGTACGTAATATACTGGTCCATATTGGTAAGTAATGCGGTTCCTCCTGACAACACAATCCCCTTATCTACAATATCTGCCGCCAGCTCCGGCGGTGTCTGTGCCAATACCTCTTTAATACCTTCCAGTATTAATTTTAGGGGTTTTTGTAAAGCCTCATTAACACTTTTTTCCCCGATTTCGAATATTTTTGGTAATCCTGTTTGAAAATCCCTTCCTTTTACCTCCATTATTTTCTCCACATACGGAGTATTGTCTTTGGACCGGTTTTCATTAATAAAAGCATTACCTATTTTTATTTTAATATCCTCCGCTGTCCGCTCTCCCACGATCAGATTGTGTTTTTTGCGCATTTGATTGATAATGGCTTCATCTAGCTTGGTACCGGCAACGCGCACGGTTTTATACTCAACCAACTGTCCTAAGGAAATGATTGCCACCTCTGCCGTTCCTCCTCCCAGGTTCACGATCATGTGTCCGGATGCTTGGGAAATGGGAATCTTCGCACCTATTGCGGCTGCCAATGGCTCTTCTATCAGATAGACATTCGATGCACCGGCCTGCTTACACGCCGCAACTACTGCGCGTTTCTCAACCTGACTGGATCCTCCGGGAATCGAAATCATAAGTTCCGGCCATAATATAGCGCCTCTTAATGCTTTTTTTATGAAATACGTAATCATGGCGGATGTAGTCGTATAGTCGGCAATGACTCCTTCTTTCATAGGCCGGGAAACTACGATCGAGCCCGGCGTACGTCCGAGCATATCTTTTGCATCGTCGCCAACAGCCAATATACGTTTGTCTTCCAAAGAATATGCAACAACAGTCGGTTCATTAAGTACGATCCCCTCTCCAGCCACATATACTAATGTATTTGCTGTTCCTAAATCAATACCTACTTTTTTCCTAAAAAACATATGAAGTCATCAAACAGACAACAGATAAGCCATTCTTTATTGTATACCGATGTGCAATGAAATTGCAATCGACATAACCGCTCGTACGCTCCATTTGCTTATACATGGTTGCAAATCGAGCTACGATCGGTATATAATACTTGCGGTTAAGTAAGCTCCGTAATTCGGTTACGGAGTGATATGGTATCCATATGAGTATAATATATCGTTTACTGGTCGTCATTGGATTTGTTGCGGTTTTGGGATTGGTTATCGCCTATGCGCGCGGATACAGGATCGATTTGCAACAACGAGCTTTGGCACCAACAGGAATCTTAGCAATCAGTTCTTATCCAACAGCGGCGAAAATATTTGTCAATGGAGAACTTAAAGGCGTCACAGACACCAATCTTACCCTACCACCCGGTTCATACGAGGTTGAGATTAAAAAAGACGGCTATACCGGCTGGAAAAATAAAATAGCGTTAAAAGGCGAACTTGTTTTGACCTTGAACGCATTATTATTTCCACTTAACCCATCCCTTTCACCTCTCACCAACCTGGGAGTAGTGAAAGCTGTTTCATTGGATCAAACCAATCAGGTACTCATATTTACCGACAACAACGACCCTGCCAAAGACGGCATCTACGTATATGCGACGAGCAGTCAGCCCTTATCGCTTTTTTCACCGCTGAAATTATTGATTTTGAAAAAAAATCTGGATCCATCCGTCAGTTTCAAAAATGCCATCGTGCACCTGTCACCCGATTACAAACAGGGAATAATAGAATTTACCCCTGAAACCAAAATTACGCTAAAAACACCGGTTTCAACTCCGCCCGCCTTTCTCATATCCCTTACAGATTTAAATGCTACTGCATTCGATATCACCAACTCAAAAGATACGCTCCTCAACGCATGGGCAGAACAAAAACAGAATGATGAAGAAAAGATTTTGGAAACTTTTTCACCGGATATTGTTAAGGCTGCGAGTGATTCCTTTCATATTATCTCGTTTTCTCCAAATGAGTTAAAAATTTTATATATTGCCTCGCAGGATGCAACTCTTGCTCCGATCATTACCCCTCCGTTGATTGCGACCGATCAATCACCTGAAACACGCACGCTCGTAAAAAATCATATTTATGTCTATGACAAAAAAGAGGACAAAAATTTCGAGATAACCAGTTTCAAACTACCCAATATACAGGATAATAATTTGGGAACATGGTATGCGGAAATAAACAACATGCTCATCTGGTATCCTGACTCAAAACACCTGATTTTCAACGATAATAAAAAAATATCCATCGTAGATTACGATAATACGAACAAACAGACAGTATATTCAGGCCCGTTTGACAGTTCATTTTTTACCGTATCCAATGATGGGAGCTTGTTGGTTCTTGCGAATCTCAACCCAGAGTCAAACGTATTTCCGGATCTGTATTCGGTAGGAATAAAATAGGGATTAGGGGCTAGTAACTAGGAATTAGAAAATAAAAGATTCCCTAATCTCTAACCCCTAAATCCTACGCCCTATTCAGCTACTCTCACCGCAAACACCAGCAACCGTTGAAGCGTGGTTCCTGGAGGCCAGCATGTCTGAAGCGTCAAAAATTCTCTATTCGTTTTCCTCGTTAAGTATTCCACTTGGGACGGATCGACAATTTTCTTGTCTATGACGCGATACGTATAGCGTTGACCTTTAAAGAACAAGTCGACTTCGTCATTCGGTTCAAGTTTATACAGTAAATAGAAAATGGCGTTGTACGTGCCTACGTTCCAGAAATAATCGGTTGAGTGCGCAAAAAGATATATCGCCCCTCCTTCACCGGGAAA
>CAZBEJ010000055.1:0-3710 GCA_964490915.1 uncultured Gammaproteobacteria bacterium | reverse complement strand
AGGGGTGTAAATAAACATATGATCTTTCAAAAACGCAATCCACAACTGGAGGAAAAAACTAAAGATTTTATTCAAGCGCTGACTGAAAGTCCAGAATACCAATCCTTGAAGAAGGCTCGTCAAGAGCTTGAACAGGATAAAGACGCCAAAAACCTGCTTTCCGATTTCCAAAATACCCAACAGACCTATGCTATTTTTCGCCAGAACGGTTTTTCAGGGACAGCAGAACTTGAAAATAAACTAAGGCAGCTGCAGCACAGACTCAGCCAAAACCAAAAGATCAACACTCTTATCAGAAACCAGCAGGAATTCCAGACAGTGGTTGCCGATCTGGTGCATAAAATAAGCAGTGAGATAAATTTCCCCTTCAGTCAACCTCAAGCGGGTGGCGGTTGCTGTGGATAAAAGATGCAATACCTCATAGATCATTTCTCACTACTTAAACCATTATCCCCTTCTTCCTTTTTCTCTTAAAAGTTAAGGTGCAATATTAACTCTGGGATTTATGTACGAGTCACTTCTTATTATATATACCCCTCTTCAACCAGTTTGTAACTTTCATAATTTAACATTCTCATTAAAATATAGTCTCAAAATGGTAATGAGAGATTTTTTAACAGAAGAACAGGTGAAATTTTAAAATTAACTCATAAGACTATTAAAGACAAAAAGTTGGCCGATAGAATAAAGGCGGTTTTCTCTTTAAATTCAGGACACGAATACTCACAGGTTGCCGCTATTCTTCTTCTTGACGAAGTAACTCTGCGACGTTATGTTGAGAAGCTTCAAGAAAAGGGAATCGACGGTCTTTTGGAATACCGCTATACAGGAGGAAAATCTCAACTGACAACACTCCAGATCCAAGAACTTAAAGTCTTTCTTGTTGAAAATACTCAAACCAAAGCAAAGGATATTGTTTCCCATATCAAAAAACAATACGGTATATCCTATTCTGTTATTGGAGTCACCAAGTTTTTACACAGGCTGGGTTTCTCCTACAAAAAACCAAAGATCATTCCAGGAAAAGCAGAAAGAAACAAACAGGAAGCATTCATCAAAGAATATCAAAGGATTAAATCCCATCTTGGGAAAAACGATCAAATATATTTTCTTGACTCCACCCATCCGACTCACAACACCACTGCCTCATACGGTTGGATTCTTAAAGGAAAAGAAAACGATACATTCATCAAAACCAATACGGGGCGTAGTAGATTAAATCTAAACGGAGCCTTAAATCTTGGCAATCACACCGCCATCGTATTGGAAGAGAAAACTATTGATTACAAAGCTACAATTAAACTTTTCAAGAAATTATTAACAGAACATCCCGCAGGTAAAATCCATCTTATCTTAGATAATGCTTCCCATCATCACCATCATGCTCTAAAACCATTCCTTAAAAAACACAGAAGACTTAAAACTGTCTTTCTTCCTACCTATTCACCAAATCTTAATCTGATTGAAAGACTCTGGCGATTCTTCCATCAGAAAGTCACCAACAATCACTATTTTGAGACATTTGAGGAGTTTAGAAGAACCAGTCTTAGATTTTTCAAGAATCTCGGATCCTACAAAGAAGAATTGAGAACCTTAATGACCGATAACTTTCAGCTCGTTCCTAATTTAAAGTTGCAAACCTGAGTTAGTTGGGTATAGTACACCATTTTTTAATTTGCTCAACTTCTCTATCATTTACACCTAATAATTTTCCTGAGGATGAGTTATTAGTTAATCCGAATGCCTGTGTGAAAGGAGGATGTTGACCCATCCCGAAATCATTACTTTTATTAAAACACTACGAGAAGATAAACCAAGACTGGGGAAAGAAAAGATCAAACCACTCCTTGATGAATTTTGTAGGGAGAAAGGGATTCAATCAATCTCAGAGTCAACGATTGGTAAAGTTATCAAACGCCACAATCTGTATTCAAAATTAAGAAGGATCTATCACAATCCTTTAGGTCGCCACCGTAAGAAAAATCTAAGTTACAAGAAGAAGGTAAAACATTCTCCGCGGGGACAGGAGGCTGGTTATGTTGAGATCGATACGATTGTTAAATTCATCCATGGGATTAAACTCTATATCCTCAATGCTGTTGATGTTAGTCTTAAATTTCAGTTCTCCTACGGCTATCCAAGACTCAATAGTCAAAACTCAACGGACTTTATGAGAAAACTGGAGTTGATGTACCCAATTCAAAACGGTATTCACCCAGTTCAAACTGATAACGGTCTTGAGTTTATGGGAGAGTTTGATGAGTTCAATTCTCGCCTTATTGATTATCTTATGTGGCACAATACCAAACGGGTTCATAAATCATTAGGTAATGTTTCACCAATTAACCACCTGTTAAAAATTTTACCCCCAGAGTCTCAAATGTATGTGACTTATACATCCTCCGCATTCACTCAGATAAGAATGTTACCAAACGAGGGTATCGTTCACTCACCGGAAATGTTACCAACATTACAATTGACTGGTGAGTCTGATAATTTCTCTCAGTAGTTGTTTTAGATTGAGTGTTTTGTATTTCAACCGTAATTGAATTTTGGTTTCCTCTGAAATATGGGGCGACTCCAATACTCGCTGATAGGGAGTTTTGGGAATATCGTATATTCGTTTAATCCGCGATCCGATCCGTATCTTTTCTTTCAGTTTCATGACAGGTTGGAAGAAATTGTGGTAGAAGGAGATAAGCTCACATATGTTGTTGATGATTATCAGTTGTCTTTGGGTATCAAATCGCCGGTACCCAAAATACTTTCTAACCACTGAATAGTTTTTCTGCTCGATATGGGCCTGGTCTTGTTTCTTGTAGGGACGAGAACGAGTAAACGTAAGACGGTTGTTTTGGCAGTAAGTAATAAAATGATCATTGATAAAGGGAGCATCATTGTCAGAGTCAATTCCTTTTAAGGAAAAGGGCAATCTGTTTTTGATTGTCTCCAGTGCTTTGGTCACCTCAAATCTGCTTTTACCCATAAGCCCCTGTAATTCACTCCAGCAGACGGCAATGTTAACAATATCCAATATGTTGACATAATCACCCCGTAACGATTCTCCACACAGAGCAGCAAAATCAATTTCTTCAAATCCGGGAATATGATTATCCCATGGCGTATAGGTTTGGATGGGAATCTGATGTTTCAGAAGTGTTCCCGGACGGGTGGTTGACTTTCCGTGACCGAACATCTGTTGTCTTACCGGTGATAACAACCTACCAGCCGTTGCCCCACTTACCTTTAAAAGCATGTTTTTTTGTTCAGGAGTAATCTCAATTTCATGGTGTTCCTGAAGCACGGATAATAGTTCTGGTATATACGGACGCAGTCTGTCGGCACAGAGATAATTGGAGGTCATCCACAGCTCTTTTAAGGGTTTAACAATCGGCAAGTAGGAGGAAGCTTTTGCCCGCCTTTGGTTTTGTTTCTTTCTCAAATCAAATATCATCGGTTGAGAAAAAATACTGATGGCATGTTTCCGATGATAGCCGATATTTTTAACCAATTCATCAATGAGAAGACCTTTCCTCTTTTTTGATGAATGTTGATACTGCTGATGGAGTAATTTAATATACGCTCTCTTTTCTGCAATATTCATAGATATATTTAAGAGACAATGTGTAATTGAGGAAAGAATACTGGAGAATATTTCGGTAACAAAATTATCTGAGTGAACGAATCAATTTCGGTAACATTTTAAGTGA
>CAZBEJ010000054.1:0-3710 GCA_964490915.1 uncultured Gammaproteobacteria bacterium | reverse complement strand
TTAATTATGAAACAGACTGCACAACGCTTCGCAAGGCTCGATGCTGTAGACATGGTTCGGGGCCTGGCGATATTCTTCATGGTTATCGTTCATACCAATGCCTATTTCCTTTCGACCGGTTCTAAGATCGTTTACGCTATATGGGATATCGGAGAGTTTTCCGTACCTGCGTTTATTTTTTGCGCCGCATATATTTTTTTCCGTAAAAATTACCCCATGGACACATGGAAGGATTTTTTCAGCTATCTGAAAAAAAGGGTATTGCGGTTATTAATACCGTATTATATTTTTGCCGTGATATTTATTCCTTTTGTTTTTTTCAAAGAATCTGCTTCTGTAACGCCTTCGTATTTTTTTCAAACTCTGTTTATCGCCGGCGGCATTGATATAAATTGGCTTGTACTGCTATTTCTTTTTTTCTCCGTTATTATGCCGTTTATTCAGTTTTCCATAAAAAAAACAAGGATTATTTTTTACGTATTTGCTGCGTTAACCTTACTATCCAGTATAGAAATTATGCTGTTCCCGTTTCCTTTTGACTATCGATACATTATGTGGCTCCCATGGTCTATAATCGTTATTTTAAGCATGCAGATTGCCTACAATGAACATAAGCGACATTACCTTATCGGGTCAACTCTTCTTTGGTTCGCGATATTCATGCTTACGTTATTTATCCAATCACATCTTCATCATTCTCTTACCATGTTTAATAATAAATATCCGCCGAATCTATTTCATCTGTCATACGGTGCATTTTCCACGACCGGCATCTATCTTTTAGCCAAATATAGATTTTTTTCATTTGCTCCAATTAAAAAATTCCTTTATTTTTTGAGCAAAAACTCATATACTCTTTTTTTTATCCATTGGGGAGTTGTATATGTATTGTGGAATTACACCAAGATTCAGTTTAACTGGGTAAGTTTTTTTGTCGTCGTTCTTATCATTTCCGCGGTAGTCCAGATCGCGATCGATAAGACAGGGGAACGCATCACTAAAAGTGTTCTTAACGCTTTTCAACATTGAATAGAGGCCCCACAATCTGTATGTTTGCCGGAGCTCTTAGGTTAAAATAGTTTTTGAAATCTATCCCTGTAAATGAAGTGCTTCCTGAGTCACCCGAGACAGTTACCGTTGTTGTTTTCCCCGAGCCAAAATCAACACTCATCAAAACGTCGCTAACACTGTTATACGGATTTCCGCCCCGGTTTTTTAACTCCTGTTTTACCCTGTCTGCATCCCATGTATCAGTACCGGCCGGGTTTGGTTTGTCGATTTGATATAAATGCTCGGCTGTTGATGAATCTTTTTGCACCAGCATAAGCACATTCGCAATATCCGCAACTTCGCCGCCCGTCAACCATGCGGTATTATTGTATTGCGACCGATTGCCCCAATCGCAATAAAACCAGGGTGAATCTTTGTCGTACGCCTTGTTATTAAGGTCCGAAAAACTACCCACGGACCCTGATGCATCAAGTGCGTTTTTAGTAAAAGATGTATTCGACCAACCGATGTCGCCAGACGAGTGCACGTATCCTCCGTGCGTAGAAGAAAACCACGCCTTGACCGGCTGACCGCCCTGCGTCATAACCTTACCGGCTGTCTTATCAACCGCCTGCTCCCAATTGCCTCCTTTAGGAATGGTTTGAAATACCTGGCATTGTTGGGTCGGACAAATCGAACTCTGTCCGTTATTGGTATACGCCAATACGTAAGATCTCGCCGCAATAGCCTGAGCTTTCAATGCCGCCAAATTGTTATCGGTCCACGAATCCGGCACCTCATATACACGCTTTACATAATCCTCGAGCGATCCCGTCCAGTCAATGCCATTTCCCGAAACGCGGATCTGTATTCCCTGGTTTGTATCGGATAACGAATCAAAATTGTAGTAAGCTTGTAAAATCTGCATGTAATCTTCTTCTGCTTTAGCACGGCCCCATGCTCCATATTGGCTTAACCCAACCCTGTTCGGCACGCCGTAGGTGAAAAAACCGAATTTGGTACTGCCGAATCCGGGGTCTTTATAAGGATTGATGTCACTGGAACAACCGCCCTGCGTGGTATCCGCGTAGAGAGGAATATTTAAGCTGGCGAGTTTTTGTGCGATTAATTGCTGTTGCTGGGCAGACAGTTCCGCTACCTGTTGCTTCATTTGCGCTATTTGATTTTCAAGGATTTGAGACTGTTTATCAACCTCTATTTTCAATTCGGCCAGTTTTACGTTTTCTGACTGGAGATTTGCTTTTATTTCTTCAAGATTTTTAATATATAAGACTATTTTTAGTATCGTATTCTTATCCTGATCAACCAGGGATTTCTGGTAGAAGAATTTCTGCAGGGAGTCCGAAAGATTTTTCGCGACAAGAATATCGAGCAGGGAAACGCTGCTTTGGCCGACATTCTTATAATACGACCTAACCCGTTCGTTCAATAATAATTTTTGGTAGATCAAAGCTTGTTCTCCTTGTTTTACTTCTTGTTCTTTTTGTTGTATCTGAATTTCAATTGCGCTGATGCTGTTTTTAATAGTGTTTAGCTGGTCAACCAGATTCTGATGACTTACTTCAGCGCTTGATATGTTCTTATTAAGCACATCTATTTTTTTTCCCAGGTTTTCGATATCGCTGTTTAGGTCTGCATGAACAACAAAATAAACCGGTACCAGGAACAATATGATCAAAGCCACAAAAGTAACAATCTTTTTCATACCAATCATTATAGCGCGAATCATTCTTTAAGTCTGTCATGAATTCATCCAAATATTGCTATACTGATATATATGAGACGTTTTTTTATTTTACTACTTGTAATTTTTTTCTTTCTCTTGCAGCAAAACCATGTTCAAGCTCAGGATAGGTATGCGGAATGCGATTTATGCGGATTCTGCTGGAAACTAACACCAATACCACCGCAAACCAATCCTCCCTCCTCATGGAACAGTTGCATAAAGTGTTTATACCCGTCCCTTTACGACCAAGCTCAGGTTGATCCGAAAACTACTTTGAAAATCGGTGCCGACGGTCAACCTCCCCAACCAGCCAAAGGAGTATCTTATACAATGCTTGGGTGCATAGGATCAAATCTGAATAGTTTCCAAAGCCCGGGAGCCGCTGCAGGCGTCGTTCAGGCTCTTTTAAATATTATATTCTCCATGGTGGGAGGGATTTCGTTTTTATCTATAATATACGGTTCTTTTATTATTATTACCTCACAGTCTAACCCTGAAAGAATTAATTACGGTAAAAAAATTGTATTCGGAGCTATTGTTGGAGCTGTGTTTGCAATTTCGGCTGTATTTGTCGTTAATATCATTGCCTCGGGAATATTGCGTATTCCGGGCTTTAGTCCTATACCATCACCTTAGTTTCCTTAGCTATTTTTTTCAGTACAACACCTGACCCTAAGCCTACCAATAATAGCGCTAAAATCGGTGTAGCTGAGCCTGTTGATGGGATGCTGCTCGGTGCTTTTACCTGTTCTTTTGAATATGGATGATATTGGTCCGTACCCGCACCCGTAGGAGTAAGTGTTAATGTAGTTGATGGAGCGGTCATGGGCGTACCTAAAACCTTTGTGGGTGTAGGTGTAGGCGTTTTTCCGCCAAGTATGGGAAGTTTGTTTCTTAAGTTAAGCCTACCCGTAATAACCGCTAAGAATATTAAAACAACAACAAGGCCCAAAATGAACGAAACCGTCTTGTT
>CAZBEJ010000053.1:0-3718 GCA_964490915.1 uncultured Gammaproteobacteria bacterium | reverse complement strand
AGTTTGATTAACCCGTTGATTGTCGCGTTTTGGACGTCATCAACAGCAAAAACATCAAGTTTCAATTCTCTGGAAAAAAATTGTTCAATTCCATTAATCTTCGCCAGTCCTCCGGATAGAATAATTCCGCGTTTGAGCAGTTCATCCAATATTTCGGGAGGAGAGTTTTCAATCAGTTCTTTTATACCATCGGTAATCTGGTTGAAATTTGTCAGCAGAGCTTCTTTGATGTCTTCGGTTGTAATGCGCACTGATTTAGGCAAACCGGTTTCCAATGATTTTCCCCGTATAGTGGTAGTTTTGTTTTCATTGCTAAAAGTTAACAGATCTATTTTTAATGTTTCACAAGTAGCTTCACCGAGAATAATACCATACTTTAAATAGATATAATTATATATAAGGCGATTCATATGGTCTCCTGCAGTTTTCAACGTTTTTTGCGCAACAATACCTCCGCTGCTGATGATAGCCAACTCGATAAGACCGCCACCAAGGTCTACGATAAGATTTGGTTGATGGGAAAAAATGTTGAGATTACATCCCATTGCCGTTGCCAGCGATTTTTCTATAAGATAAACATGAGATGCACCTGCTTTTAGAAGAGCCTCTTCAACTGCCTTTTGTTCGATTTCCGTCGCAATCGAGGGTATGATCGCAATCGCATATTGTGGCGGTTTAACCAAGGAATTTTTATAGTAAACATATACGGATTGATCCATCAATTTGTTTAAGAATGCGACTTCTGCGTCGAAATCGGATATAACGCCGTTGACCACAGGCCGCACGATCTTAATAAAATCAGGCGTTTTTCCTACAATTGACTTTGCTTCCCTGCCAAAAAAGATATATTCCTTCATGCGCGAATTTAATCCCAAATACGTTGATTCCCGCGAAACAATGCCTTTATCCTTTATAGCGATTTTCGTTACCGAAGTGCCTAGGTCAAAGTACAGTTGCGTGTATGATAAGAATGGCAGTTTGATTTTTCTTAAATTTCGGATAAAATGTAACATACCTCATTATGCAAATACTCGACAGTATTATACAACTATTGTATTTCGTCCTTTTTTTGATAACGCCGCTCGTTATGACCTCTTTCACATCAGAGCTTTTCGAGTTCAATAAAATGCTTTTTATTTATTTTGTCGCTGCTCTCGTTTTTTTCTTTTGGTCAGCAAAAATGATTCTCAACAAAAAAATTATACTGAAAAAAACAGTTCTCGATATACCAATCTTACTCTTTTTACTCATACAGATACTTTCCACGATCTTTTCCATCGATCCGCACACGTCGTTTTTCGGCTATTACGGACGGTTTAACGGCGGCTTGCTGTCAACAATAACATATATCTTTTTATATTATGCGTTCGTTTCCAATATAGGCACAGGACCGGTATTCCATAAGTTTCTGGATAGATTGTTAAAGGTCTCGTTAATAAGCTCGTTCCTCGTTATCCTATGGGGGCTACCCGGCAGATTTGGTCATGACGTAAGCTGTTTGGTATTCAGCGGACAGTTTAATAATTCCTGTTGGACCGCCCAGTTCCATCCTGATCTTCGCATGTTTTCCACATTGGGCCAACCCAATTGGCTTGGCGCGTATCTGGCCATAAATTTTTTTATAGCGGCATTTTTTTTGTGCAAAGACATATTCAAAAACGGAGCTGGAAAAAAAGATCTTGCGAAAGGATATATCAATAGCAAGCAATTATCTTTTTGGCAAGCCGGGCCATTGCGCAAGGAATCTTTTATTCTCTATGCGTATCTTTTTCTTAATTTCTCGGCAATCCTATTTACGCGTTCGCGCTCAGCACTCGCAGCCACGGTTATTGGAATAGGTATGCTGTTTGGCGCTCTTTTCGTCTTTCCCCTTTTCAGGAAAAATTCGCTCGGGCTCAAATACATCATGCTGCCTTTGACGTTTCTTTTTCTTATAGCGCTTTTTGCGTTCAAGACGGATATCGGTTTTTTGGATTCCATACTGTCGTTATCGTTTTTTTCAAAACCAAAAACAACCGCGGTTGCGGCTCATTCGGTTCCGGCAACCAACGCTTCAAATACCATTGAGATCACCAGTTCCTTCGCAATCCGCAAAATCGTATGGATAGGAGCTATTCGCCTAGCCAATCGTTATCCTTTACTCGGTACGGGCCCGGAAACCTTTGCGTATGCGTATTATTTTGTTCGACCCCGAGCGCATAACATGACATCGGAATGGGACTATCTGTATAACAAGGCGCACAACGAATATTTGAATTTTCTGGCCACCACCGGGTACTTGGGATTGATCACCTATATGCTTATGGTGTTTGGCGTACTCTATTTTTTTATCCGTCAGATCATTACCCGGTCAAAAAAAGACACAAATGAGTATACCTCTTTACTGGTGAACATCTGTTTTTTATGCGGGTATACCACTATTCTGGTTACCAATTTCGTAGGGTTTTCCACCACAACGATCAACCTGTTTTTCTTTATCATTCCGGCAGCAGGCATTCTGTACATAGCGCCGCATGCGGAGTCCGACAAAGAAGCAAACAAGCTAACGATTTCCATACCGCAATGGGCAGGTGTTGCGGTGATTGCTTTGGTATCGGTGTATATGGGTACCTATATCGTCAGATATTATTTTGCCGACACCATGTATGCCATGGGTTACAACTATTCAAAACAGAGCGATTATCAAACCGCAGTGACGTATCTGCAAAACGCCTTGGAGTTGAAATACGAACACGTGTATGAAGATGCGTTATCCTATGCGCTTGCTAACCTTGCGGTATTAGTTACCTATCAGAAGCAGAAAGACGTAGCAAACAAACTGATGAGCTTATCGGATTACTATAACAAAAGCAGCATTAAAGCATCCCCGAAAAATGTATTATATTGGAAGACGCGGGCAAAAGATGAATACCTATTCTATGAAATAAACCTTCGGCAGCAAGAGATCGTGAAGGGAGTACAAGCCCTTCAAGAAGCGTATGCATTATCACCTACCGATCCCAAAATTCCCTATAGCATGGCGGTATTTTATTCCTTACTCTATGACGATGAAAAAAACCCGCTCAATAAAAAACAATATGAAAATATGTCTTTGCAGTATATAGAACAGGCGGTTCAGCTGAAAACCGACTATCGCGATGCGTATCTTCTGGAAGGTCAGCTCTATAAGAAATACGGCTTGAAAGATCAGGCGAAAAAAGCATTTGATTACATACTGAAAAATCTCAATAACCGGGACCAGGAAGCAAAAAAAGAACTTAAGTCACTATGAATACGGTTTGGTTGATTACGGCGTTGTATTCGAGCTGGAAATTCCCCATATGCAAGGTACTTTTGGCAGTGATACGTCTGGTTGATAACATGTTCTTGAACAGGTAAAACTGGTTGGACTGCTTAAATACGGTAAAACCTGTTGGTCGTTTTCCAGGCATGCATATAATTTAAAATACGTACCATTGGCATCGGTTTCATAATCATAGGTAGCGTTTTGAATCGGGTCATTGGGAACGATTTGCATATAGGTAGCAGTGGCGCATCCTGAGGAGTTGCAGAGTTTATTGCCGAAGGTCAGACTGCCGTCTGTATATGAAGCATTATATTGAGGATATTTTTTTGCATCTTCGTAATACATCTCCAGCGATTTTTGGATTTGTGTAAGGTCTTCCTTTCGGTGAGCGTCACGTCCTTTTTTCAGAGAAGTAATGAAATTGCCCGATAT
>CAZBEJ010000052.1:2104-3723 GCA_964490915.1 uncultured Gammaproteobacteria bacterium | reverse complement strand
CCGGCAATATCGAAATGTACCCAGTGATCTTTTTTGACGAACTCCGTTAGGAATAATGCCGCGGTTATAGCTCCTCCCCACCGGGTGGTACTGATATTTCTGATATCCGCGATGTCGCTCTTCATAAGCTTCAGATACGGCATGTGCAACGGAAGTCTGGCGAGTTCTTCACCTTCTTTTTTCGCGATTGATTCGAATGTCGACAAAAGTTTCCCATTCGAGCCGAACATACCGGTTATATCAGTACCGAGCGCAACCATACACGCGCCTGTCAGTGTTGCAAGATCGAGAATGACATCCGGTTTTATATATTTTTCAGCATATGCCAATCCATCTGCCAGAGTTAATCTTCCTTCCGCATCCGTATTCAATACTTCTATGGTTTTGCCGTTCAAAGCGGTTACTATGTCTCCGGGTCTCGTTGCCCTGCCGGAAACCATGTTTTCGCATGCTGGCAAGATACCATAAATTTCAGGCATCGGTTTTTCAGATTTAAGCTGTGAAAGAATTGAAAATACTCCCAACACCGTTGCACCTCCTGCCATATCCATTTTCATGGTTTCCATGGATGAGGACGGTTTCAAGGACAATCCCCCACTGTCAAAAATGATGGATTTGCCGACGAGGCAGATCCTTTTGCTGTTATGTGGCGAGTCATACGTAATTTTTTCCTGTGCAGACCGCGAAGATACCTGTTCCGAGTTTTTTAAGGAGCCGTTGAGTTCGGAGGGGTGTTCCTCAAAACGAGAAACACGGTATCGAGCGTTTATAACATCTAAAGGTTGTGCTGCTGAACCATAATAATGCAAAATGATAAACTTAGGGGGTTTCTCGCTTCCCTGCGCAACACTCAGAAACGATCCCATACCGAGCTTCCTGCACTCCTCTTTATTTAAAACTTTTACACCAATAGTACCTTTCGACTCTTTTTCTATTTTTTTTGCTTCCTCGACCAGGCTGTCCGGATGCTGATGCGATGCCGGTTGATTTACCAGATCGCGGGTGAGATAAATTCCTTGAGCTAGTATGGTTCCATATTCTATCCCCTGCCTTAATTGAGTTTCGAGTTTTTGATAATCTTTGCTAAGCATAATATTGATGTTCTGTATGTTTGTTGACTTTTTTCTTTCTTTATCGTTTTTGAACACATCATAACGATAGTTGACAAGGTGCAGGGCAACGCTCAGGTGCTTTCCTATCTCAAAAAAATCCGATCCCAACTGCAAAAAATATGAAACCGTGGCTGATGTGAGTTTAATCGATTGAACTTTGGAAAAGACGTTTGCCAGAGCGTTTCGCCATTTAATCAAAGTAAATTCCTTTTCTTTTCCCACTCCAACCAAAATAATATGCTTGTAAAAATCATCTAATTCCAAGCTGATCATTTGACCTTCTTTGCCGGTAAACTCATGCAATTCCATTTTGGCGGAAAGTTTTCCGTTTGTTTTTTCGTCCAGAAGTTTAAAGCATTCACTGTTTTTCAGTTTATCTTCAATGGCAACAAAAACAAAAACGTCGCCCGTGCCGGGGAATTCACCTGTTTGTACTGATACTTTTCCAATCATAATAAAACTATTGTATCATGAGCGTTTCCTTTTTTCTTTCAGATATTTTTTTCC
>CAZBEJ010000052.1:0-2004 GCA_964490915.1 uncultured Gammaproteobacteria bacterium | reverse complement strand
TTGAACTTTTCCGCAAACATTTCGCCAACCTGAGATGTTTCCGCCGTGTGAGGATAGAGAGCGTCTTTATTAATATATACGCTCCCGTGTTTTCCGGAAGTGTAAACGATATGGCTATCGGTTATGATAGCATTTACAGATTTCAAGATTCCTACGACATCTTTATTCATAGGTTAAGATTTATAATTAATGATAATTAGTTTCTATATTTATTGATTTCATCCCTCAATTTTTTCGCTTCTTGCCCAGCTTTTTCCGCAAAATCCTGTCCGGTCGATGCAAAAATGATGCCTCGTGATGAATTGATAATCATTCCGGCTTTTTTGAAATTGAGTCCTGCCCGTATTGTTTTTTCAATATTCCCTCCCTGGGTGCCTATACCGGGAACCAGAAAAGTCATGTTTTTGGCGATTTTCCTTATTTCGGCCAATTCTTCCGGGTATGTAGCTCCTACTACCAATAAACAATTATCGTTAAAATTCCATTCTGTTACCACTTTTTCAGCTATTATTTGGTACAGTTTTTTTTCGTCTATTTCCAAATCCTGGAACTCCCCCGCCCCTTTGTTGGAAGTTCGGCATAAAATAATACAACCTTTATCTTTTCTTTCAAGAAATGGCATCAAAGCTTCTTTTCCCAAATAGGGGTGAAGGGTTACTGCATCTGCTCCCAGATAATCAAACACAAATGCAACATAACCTTCATTCGTATTCCCAATATCCGCACGCTTGGCATCAATGATAATCGGAATTTCCGGATAGTTGTTATTGATATAATCGCAGGTCATTTTCAACGCTTCGATACCGCCTTTACCACGCTGTTCGTAAAATGCAGTATTTGGTTTATACGCGCACACGAAATCGGCGGTATGATCTATTATCGCTTTATTGAATGTCGATTGCGGATGCTCACCATTTCGAATATGGGCAGGTATCTTGTCGATATTGGAATCAAGACCAATACAAACTAATGAGTTATTTTTTTTGATGATATTGTCCAATTTATCCTGAAAAATCATAGTCTATTCACTACAATTAATTGTAGTATATTTTATTGCTTGTTAATTATTTTATCGAACTCTGTTTCGGTTATTAATTTTTTACCCAGGATTTCTTCCCGTATCGTTTTGTTTTCTTTAATCGCTTTTTTTACCAATGTACTTACGGTATCGTAGCCTAAAACCGGCGTCAAAAGTGTCGCATATGCCGTAGATTTTTCCAGAAGCTCACGGCATCTTTCTTCATCTACCTGCATTGTTTTGATGCATTTATCATTGAATAATTGCACGCCTGTTGTGGTCAACTGCAACATCGCTATCAATGAATCAGCCAGAATCGGAAACATATTGCCAAGTTCCAGATTGGAATCATGAGCAGCTTCGTGGATTGTTTCGTTTTTGCCGTTGACCAGATAATAGAGTTGATTGATGACCTCCGGAATAACAGGGTTGACTTTACCCGGCATTATGGATGAGCCTGGCTGCATGGGTTGCAGTTTGATCTCGCCTATGCCACCTCTCGGTCCGCTTGCCATGAACCGGATATCTCCCGCAATTTTGGACAGATCCATACATAATATTGTAATTACTGCACTCAGGTGGCAAAAATCAGATTGACTGCTGGTTTGAGGCATAAAGTTGGAAGCTGGTTTGACTGGATAATTGGTTAACCGACGCAATTGTTTATAGACTTCATTGATATAAGCTTTTGATGCATTGATGCTGTTGCCTATGGCAGTACCACCAAGCCCTAAACTATAGAAATACGGAAGAATATTCTTGATCCGGTGCTGATCGGATTTTAAAGTATCAGCATATGATCTCATCTCTTCACCTATTGTTGTCGGAACAGCATCCTGCCAATGGGTACGTCCCAGTTTTATAACATGCTTATATTCTTTTGATTTTTGTTCAAACTCTGTAATCAAACTATCCAAATTCTTTAGTAATTTCCGAATCAAATCAATGCATGCTATTTTTAATGCGGCAGGATTCACGTCATTGGT
>CAZBEJ010000051.1:0-3761 GCA_964490915.1 uncultured Gammaproteobacteria bacterium | reverse complement strand
AACTCTTCTATTTCCGGCTCGGTCAGAAGGTCGCGGAAAAACCGTCTGGCTTCGTCGAGGTTTCTCAATGAGAGGATGGCGGAAAATAATTCATCCGTTAATTGATTTATCCAATCATTTTTTTTCATAATGGACTTTAGGTCACAACAAGTAATAACATAGTCTTTTCTGTGCGGCACAAAAGGCCGTAATCATAAATAACCATGAAGTTATTTATGAACGAGCCTTTAGTATACTAAAGCACTTTACTTAAGTCAAGTGCAACTATAAAATTTGATCAGATTTTTAGGTTGAAGATCCGAGGGTGAGTTGTATGGATTTTATGCTTCCGTTTGTCCAGATTTTCAATGTTACTATATCTCCTGGTTTTTTGTTATTCAGTAGCTTTGACAAGCTCTGTTCGTCGCTTCCGTTTATTTTCGTACCGTCGAACTCGGTGATGATGTCATCCTGCTGCAATCCGGCTTTATCTGCCGGTGATCCTTGGACGACCTGCACGACATATGCACCTTGTACAACGCTATTTAATATCGCGGTTTGTTTATCGATCATTTTGTACCTAACTCCGATGTATGGTCGCATAAATGATCCCCCATTTTTGTTAAAGGTAGTAAGGAGCTGTTTTATGACATTGACAGGAATTGCAAATCCGATATTCTGTCCTCCTTGGGCTATCGCAGTGTTTATACCGATGACCTGACCGGCGGAATCCAAGAGCGGTCCTCCTGAATTACCTGGGCTGATTGCCGCATCGGTCTGAATCACGTTATCTAGCTTTTCTACATATCCTTCAAGAGGACTTCCAGCAGTAATACCTCTTCCTAAGCCGGAGATAATTCCGCTTGTTACCGTATTCGTAAATTCGCCTAAAGGTGTACCGATGGCGATGACGGTCTGGCCCAATTTCAAATGGGAAGAATCACCGAGAGACAATGGTTTGAGACCAGTCGCATTAATTTTCAGAATTGCCAGATCGTTCAAAGGGTCACGATAAATTTTCTGAACATCATATTTTTTGCTATCATTGGTCAGTACCTGATATGTCGCCGTCGTATCGGAAACTACATGTTTATTGGTTATGATCAATCCGTCCGAAGAAACAATAAATCCGCTTCCGATATTCTGTTTGACTTGTTGTTGTTGCCCGGGAACCTGCTGGAACGGTTGGAACGGATCAAAGGGGTTAATCTGGAATGTATCATTTGTTTGTACGGTTGTATTGATACCTATGGTAACCACCGAAGGCAATGATTTCTGTACGACGTCGGTGATGACCGATTCTTCGTTAACGATTTTTACTTTTTGTTCCGATCCGTGTGCCGAAGATGTCGATTGTTCTGCAGGTTGGGATGAAGGTTGCAAGAATTGTTGCAATGGACCAAGAGATAACAAATTTGTTTTTTGACCGATTGCGATAACGATAATTAATGCTGCAAGCAGCAATAAAAATTTTTTCATACTATTCATTTTACTTAACTAGGCGTTCGATTGCTGTCTCCAACTGTTTATCTTCTTCCCTGGTCAAAGTGTTTCCTTTCGGAATCTGATTATCTACTTTGACATCGGGTGTTATGCCTTTGCCGTTGATCCATACGCCGTCGGGTAATATCCATTTTGCTACGGTTACGTGGAGTCCTGCGCCGTTTTGTAAATCCAGGGCTTCCTGTACAGAACCTTTGCCGAAACTGGTTTCACCGATCAGCACGGCTCGTTTATTGTCACTGAGTGCGCCTGCCAAAATTTCCGCTGCCGACGCAGACCCTTTGTTTATTAGGATGACAATCGGAATATCCTGCAGTTGTCCGTTGCGTAAAGCCAGATAGTTGTGGTTTTCTGTGGTGGTAGACTCCTGTTTGACTATCAGTTGACCCTGATGTAGAAATTCGCTGGCTATATACACGGCACTGTCAAGGTAACCGCCCGGATTGTCCCGTACATCAATAACCAAACCTTTAATCTCCTTTTTCTGCCATTTGGGTACCACGTCTGCCATAGTCTTGTCCCATTCGGCATTAGTGTCTTCCCCGAACTGATTGATTTTGACCAAAGCAACCTGTTTGCAGTTTGAGGTGCATCCATAGGTAGTTTCATACGACAGGTCAATGGAGTTAACGTGTATGACGTCGCGGACTATGGTTACATCAAGTTGCTGGTTTCCCCTGCCGAGCGTAAGAGTTACTTTCGTGCCTTTTTTCCCACGTATTTTGGCGACTGCTTGGGTAAGAGTCCAGTCTGCGGTTGATTTTCCGTCTACTTTAAGGATAGAATCGCCTGCTTTGACTCCTGCTTTCGCCGCAGGTGAACCTTTAAGAGGCGCGATTATAACTATCTTATTGTTTTTGAGTCCAAGTTGAGCTCCAATACCGTCGAAATTACCGCCCAGATCCTGTTTGGATTGGTTGTTTTCTTCAGGTGTCATGAAGAACGTGTACGGATCGCCGAGCGAAGCTACCAATCCTTTTGTTGCGCCATAGACCATTTTCTGCGGATTAAGTTTCGACTTGTCTACGTACTTTTGTTCCAGTTGGTTCCATGTGTCCCAGAAAATGCCGAAGTCAACGTTTTTTGCCTGTTGGTTGGCAGGGTTTCCGTTAAGGATGTTGAAGTTCGGGCTTTCGATTTTAGTAGCATTTACTTTATATTCACCCAATT
The DNA here is from genome assembly GCA_964490915.1 of uncultured Gammaproteobacteria bacterium. Taxonomy (GTDB): domain Bacteria; phylum Patescibacteriota; class Microgenomatia; order UBA1406; family GWC2-37-13; genus CAZBEJ01. Next base: position 1,109 of record CAZBEJ010000051.1, on the reverse strand, counting down.
TGACTCCCGATCCAAAAAGAAGTATGGCCAGGGATACAAACAGCAAGATATTGGTAATCTTTTTCTTTATCATAGTGAAAAATTATGGTTCAGAAATCTGAAATTTACCTGAAAAATCAATTGTAAAATGTTATTGTACTTGATTTATGATCCACGGTACAACACGAAAATTTTTGCTTCAGGATCTCATTCATGTCGTCTATCATTTTTATCTGTGCGATTGGAAGGGTGGTCGTTATTTCAAGGTTTTGAAGCGATATGATGCCTTTAGTTCCCAAAGCTTCCAGCTTCGACAAGGTATACGAAGAAAGCGATTCGGCAACTGCAACTTTGGTTTCGCAGGTTTCCTCAGAGAGCATGTTTTCGTTTGTTTTTGCCACGTAAACCGTTTCTCCACCGAATGACTCGCTCGCTTTTTTTAATGGATAGGATTGGCCTTCCTTGATTTTCACGTGAATTGCACCATTTTTTATTTCTGTGATTTCACCTTTAAAGTATGCCTTGATCCGGTTTTTTACCGTGCTTGAAGCGGTAATGCGAAGACTGCCAAAGGTGTGGTTTATTTCCTTGATCATTCCGTCAGAATCGCTCTGGATTTTTTTGGTAGTAAAAAAGGTTTTTTTTACTGCGAGTATCTCGCCTTTTTTGATATCTTCTCCCACGAATTTCTTGAGATACCGGAATATAGTATTTGGGGGAACTCCCAATTTTCGTGCTACCTGAATATCGAAATCTTCCTGCGTTGCAGTTTCGTATAACGGAGTATCAAAGTTCACGTTTTGACCCGATTTGATCAGTAATTTGATTCCATCTGGAACATGAATGGAAAAAACCATATTGTTCATTATACAAAAAAGTATAAAGTATAGTGTATTGAATATAGAGAATAGAAAGCAATTACCGTAGACCTTGATATGACACGTAAGGAATAAGCGCGAGAAAGCGCGCGTGTTTCATGGCTTTTGTCAATTTACGCTGATGTTTTGCACACACATGCGATTTTTCGCGGTTCAGTATTTTGAATCGCGGTGACAGGAACTTCACCAGGTTATCTATATCCTTGAAAGTCGGTTCAGTTCTGTATTGGCAAAAAAAACAATTCATAATTT
>CAZBEJ010000050.1:1885-3791 GCA_964490915.1 uncultured Gammaproteobacteria bacterium | reverse complement strand
CAAGGCTAATATGACTACGGAGACAAACGTATTTTGGATCATTGAAAAATTATACAAGATTCTTGTTAATATACGTCACCTCTATCTTCAATAATCCAGATCTTTATTTCATTTTTCGCTTCATCAACCGTAAATAAAATTCGTTTTGACCCAATCCTCATTCTCATCATATTGACATATCTGCCTTTGAGAATCTTAATATCAAGATTAGGGAGTTCCCGAAAATAAGAAAGTTTGGTTATTGCGCCTGAAATAATTCTGTAGCTTTTATGGTCTAATCTATCAAGAAATTTTTTAACCTTCTTTTCGATTAAAATCCTATACATGTTTATTTCAACCTAACTTTCTTCGATGCTTTTTATCATATACCGTAAACTCCATAAATGTTCCTTTCGTCTTGATTGCTTTTTCCAGTTTTTTTGTTAATTCCTGATCTTCTATTTCCTCAATCGTATCAAGAATCCTTTGATATTGAATAGGAGACATAAGTACGGCTACAGTATTACTGTCTTTTGTCACCACGACCGGTTGATTCTGTTCCAATAATTTAATTATCTCGGCGGTTTGGTAGCGCAGGTCTGTTACTGATTTTATTTTGGGAATAATCGGCAAATTCATATATATAATTATGATGCATTTTAAAGACATTGTCAAGATATAAATAATTACCCATAACTGAGCTATAATCAATATATGCGGGAAAAACAAAAAAAAATTCTCATCGTCGGCGCGGGTTTTGCAGGAGTGAGTTGCGCATTGGATCTGAGCGAACGCCATTTGTTTAATATCGAAATTACGTTGGTTAATCCTACTCCCCATTTCGAATATCATGGAAGCTTGTATCGTGTTTTGACCGGCAGGTCTCCGCTAGAAATGTGTATACTGTTGGAAGATATTTTTAGAGGAAAGCGTCAGGTAATACTTGAAAAAGATTACATAACCGATATTGATTTGAATAAAAGGAAAGCGCTTGGGCGATCCGGTTCGATATATCATTATGACTATTTGGTTTTGTCTATAGGTTCAGAAACCAATTATTATGACATCGAAGGGTTGCGTGACTATGCGTTTTCCTTCAAATCCATTTCCGATGTGTTGCGATTAAAGGAACATTTGCATGAGGTTTTTTCTTCGCACATCGTGATTGTGGGTGGAGGAGCAAGTGGCTGCGAAATCGCCGGAAGCATGGTCGAATACATGAAGCAGTTGAATGAAAAGCACGGGACAGATGCGCCGCTATTATCCGTTGACCTCATATCATCATCCAAGAGATTGCTGCCGCATTTTTCCGAGGAAATGTCTGTAAAAGTTGAGGAACGGCTGCGTGATTTGGGAGTGAACGTGTATCTGGAACGGAAAGTCAACAAGGAAGAGATCAATGAAGTATATTTGAACGACATGAAAATCGCATCACATACCGTAATTTGGGCAGCCGGCACTAAAGCTCCGGATCTATTCAAACAACTGGGGTTGAAGGCCAATCATAAAGGCCAGGCATTGATCAACGAGTATTTCCAGCCTTTGCAAAAGATTCCAAAAAAGAAACAGAGACAAGATGTGTATATTATCGGAGACGGCGCAGAAACGGAAGATGCAGGTCTGGCGAGCTCGGCAATAGCGCACGGGCATTGCGTCGCAGAAAATATTTCTCGCGATCTTCATGACGCAAAATGGATAGAATATATTCCCGAACATAATATCTCGGTAGTTCCGGTTGGCAAGAATTGGGCGGCTGTCTCATTAGGCGGGATTATTATATACGGACGTATGGGATGGTGGATACGAAGATTAATGGATTTACGGTTCTTCATCTCTATCTTACCGTTTTCAAAAGCTTTAACCGCATGGAGAGAAGATGGAGTGATGTGGGAAACGTGTTCGATATGCAGAGGAGACATTTTTGAAT
>CAZBEJ010000050.1:0-1785 GCA_964490915.1 uncultured Gammaproteobacteria bacterium | reverse complement strand
ATTCTGTACGAGTGAGTGTTTTGGCAAACAATTTTTGATATACACAATACTGTTTTTTTGGCCTGAAGCTGCATTCTGGAGTTCTTGCAAAAAAGAACTTTCTATTTTTTTAAGCTCACCAATGCTCAGCAACAGGGGAGTTGACATATAGTAATTGTAATTAAACTGAAATTACAAAACCATTCAATCTGTGATAATAATTTGTATCAACCTACGGGGTTGAGGAGAGGGCGGCTGATGGCGTTGCGGCCGGCGTAGGTGTAGGGAGTATGCCGTTGAATATGCCGTGAATTGACTGTTGAAACTGTGTCCACTGGTCCGTGCCTTCCTTTGGAATCAGGATAAACTGTCCGTCATTCGACCAGCTGTCCCTAAGAAGATTCTGGTCGCTGATGACATAGGTTGTCAGTTTATAGTCTTTTGCGGTATTTGCTAAGCCGATGAATTTTTGCATGTCAACGGGAGAAAAATCGGTCTTGACATGGTCACTGAGCGTTTTCAAAAGAGGTAAGATTTTTGGAACAAAGCCGATGTTCAAAACTTTATCTTTAACCGCTTTTAACAATTGTTGCTGGCGTGCAGATCGGCCAAAATCACTGCCGTCTTCCAAAGCATGACGCGATCGGGCGTATTTTAATGCGGTTGTGCCATCCATATGCTGCATGCCTTGGTTGAAATGGAGTGTCTCATAGCGACAGGGGAATGCAAGTTCTGGTGTATTGGTGATATTGTTATAAAACGTCTTTAAATCTTGGTTTGGATCAGAGCTTTGATGGTCTTTAAACAATTGCTGGAGTTGTGCCTGATCAGCCTGGGGATTATTGATGTAATACTTTACCAGGTTAAATTTCGTTTCGATATCGCTGTTGCATAAATCTGTTTCCTTCCCGTCAATCGGATATTGGGGATCGGTGAACGCTTTTAACACGTCTATGTCTACGCCGCCCAGGTCATCGATTGTCTGGGTAAATCCGGTAAAATCAACAGCAATATAGTTATTCACAGGAACGCCCAATATTTGAGAGATAATATATTTTGTATACGCTGCATCTGTTTGCGTGCCAAAATGTGATCGGTCTAGATCAGGATAGTCTTGTGCGATGAGTATGCCTACGGAATCTCCTATTTCAAATTGGTATACCGTGTTGATCTTTGCATGAAATGGTGCTCCTGATTTGGTTGGCAGTTTGACCCACAAATCCCTGGGAACTGAAAGAAGCACAGCTTTCTTGGTTTTCATATCCACGTGTAAAACCATGATGGTATCGGTGAGATATGCCCCCTCATGATTTCCGCCGCCGTAACCGAACAACAAAATATTGTAAGTTGTTTTTTCCTGCTGACCGGGCTTCAAAAACGAAGGCGTATAAATTTTGCTATAGAATCCGAGTGTTTTGGCGATAAAAAAAATTACAAGCGCCAACGTAATACCGGCAAGAAGAATAAGTATCTTTTTCATATCAAAATATAATTATAGCTCATATTCCCAAAACTTTGAATATCGCTGTATTACTGCACATTTTTCAATATTTTTTCCACCTCCCGGTCATTGATACGGTGATAGCGTCCGCGGTGGGAGAGAAGTGCGCCGGAAAACGTTTTCGGAATATGCATGAGTTCATGGATCAATGTTTTGATTTGTTCACGTCTGCCTAATTTATCAAACAGCCGTGCATTGACCTCAATAATATAATGTGGTTCTAATCCAGCTACTTCCTTGAACAGCCGAGACATACCCCAAATGCGTGCATATGCGTGTGTTTTCGCGTCAAAACTGCGGATGCA
>CAZBEJ010000049.1:0-3826 GCA_964490915.1 uncultured Gammaproteobacteria bacterium | reverse complement strand
AGCATCATTGCGGCAGACAGAATAGTTCCGATGGGATTTGCAATATTCTTGCCCGCCGCTTTTGGATAGGAGCCGTGGATGGGTTCGTATAGCGATATTTTTTTCCCGATTGATGCGGAAGGCAAAAGTCCGATGGATCCGGCGATAACAGACGCCTCGTCGCTCAGAATATCGCCGAACATGTTTTCGGTGAGAATGACATCGAACTCTGTCGGCCGTTTGATGATCTGCATGGATGCGTTGTCCACAAACATGAAGTTGACTTGGATGTTTGGATATTTAGTTGTTAGTTGTTGGATGGTTTCCCGCCATAACCGCGACGTTTCCAGGACGTTTGCTTTGTCGACAACGGTTACGTGTTGTTTCCGTTTCATGGCCAACTCGAATGCATACACCGCTACCCGCTCGATTTCTTTTTTCGAATATTCGGACGTGTCGAAGGCTTTTGTTCCGTTATTCGTTCTTCCCCGTTTGCCGAAATATATGCCGCCGATAAGTTCCCGGACAACCACAAAGTCGACGCCTTTGACGATTTCCGGTTTGAGCGGCGACTGGTTTATCATTGAGTCAAAGACCTTGATTGGCCTGACATTCGCATACAGTCCCAGATATTTGCGCATGGCAAGAAGTCCCTGTTCCGGTCTGACTTTTGCATTCGGATCATTATCGTATCGTGGATTGCCGACAGCGCCGAAAAGGATTGCATCGGATTTGTCGCAGAGATTTTTCGTTTTATCAGGAAACGGACTTCCTGTTTTTTCGATTGCAGCATGGCCGATCAAGCCATATTCGAATAAAAATTTATGATGGTATTTCTTTACGATACCATTCAAGACTTTAATTGCCTGTCCGATCACTTCTGGTCCTACGCCGTCACCGGGCAATACTGCTATATGTTTTTTCATAAAGAGAAATCGTTTTCGCGACGGTTTTCGAAATACATAATTTTATCCTGCATACTTTGCAGGTACTCGATATCGTCGTATCCGTTCATAAGACAGATTTTTTTATACGGATTTATATCAAACGTCCGGATAAGAGAGAATTTCGGCACGGTCAATTCCTGTTTTTCCAAGTCCACCTCTATAAAGGTTTTCGGATCCCGCTCGACTGCATCGAAGAGTTTTTTTAGCACTTCTTCGCTTACCTGAAGCGGCAACAGATTGTTGTTCAAGGCGTTACTTTTGAATATGTCTGCGAAAAAACTCGATATGACCACTTTGAATCCATAATCGACCAATGCCCATGCGGCGTGTTCACGGCTTGATCCGCAACCGAAATTATGTCCAGCGATCAAAATGTTTCCCGCATATTTTTTTGCATTGAGGACAAAATCCGGTTTCAATTTCCCTCTCTGGTCATATCTCCAGTCCCGGAATAGATGTGGTGCGAAATTTTCCCTGGTAATAGTTTTCAAAAAACGCGCCGGGCAGATTTGGTCGGTATCGACGTTTTCCAGATGCAACGGGACCGCGGTGGATTTTATGTTATTAAATTTTTGTATGGTCATAAAATTGTCCTGGGATCGGTAACTTTTCCGTTTAGAGCGGCTGCTGCTGCGGTCAGAGGACTTGCCAAAAAGGTACGTGCGCCTGGTCCTTGCCGTCCTTCGAAGTTGCGATTTGAAGTGGAAACACAGTACTTTCCCGCGGGAATTTTGTCTTCATTCATACCAAGGCATGCGGAACATCCTGCTCCGCGAAAATCAAATCCCGCCTGCTTCAAAATGACGTCGAGCCCTTCTTTTCTTGCCTGTTTTTCCACTTGCGAGGATCCCGGGACAACGATGGCTTCCACGTTTGGCGTTTTTTTCTTTCCCTTGACGATTTGGGCAACCATGCGCAAATCTTCGATCCGGGAGTTCGTGCAGCTTCCGATAAATACGTAATCGACCTTCTGGCCGATCATTTTTTGGCCCTGTTGTAACGCCATGTACTGCATAGCCTTTTGTAAAGCGTTTTTATCGCCCTCCGTTTTCAACTCCGTTTCTTTTGGAATAACCGAGGTTATCTTTATGCCCATACCCGGATTGGTTCCGTACGTTATCATGGGTTCGATATCCTCTGCCTTGAACGAAATCGTTTTGTCGTAACGGGCGTTCTTGTCGCTGGGAAGCGATTTCCAGTATTCCAAAGCTTTATCCCAATTCTCATCTTTTGGCATGAATATTCGTCCTTTCATATAGGCATATGTTGTTTCGTCGGGCGCGATCATGCCGCCGCGTGCTCCCAACTCGATGCTCATATTACAGATGGTCATGCGGGCTTCCATAGAGAGCGAACGGATTGTCGATCCGGCGTATTCCACGAAATATCCGGTAGCGCCGCTTGTCGAGATTTTCGAAAGTATGTATAAGATGATATCCTTTGCGACAACGCCTTTTTTCAGATTGCCTTCAATCCCTATTTTCATGGTTTTTGGTTTGTATTGTACAATTGTTTGGGTTGCTAAAACTTCTTCGATCTCAGTGGTGCCGATGCCGAATGCAATGCATCCGAATGCGCCATGTGTTGAAGTGTGGCTGTCACCGCACACGATAGTCATTCCCGGTTTGGTAATGCCGAGCTCAGGACCGATGACGTGGACGATTCCCTGAAATGGATGACCAAGGCCATATAATCGTATTCCGTAGTCCTTGCAGTTTTGGGTAAGTTTTTCCACCTGTTTTTTGGAAAGCAATTCTTTTATCGGCAGATCCTGGTTTTTGGTCGGCACGTTGTGATCGGCTGTTGCCCACGTACGGTCGACTCTGGCAATTTTGATGTTTCTATTTTTCAATCCTGAAAACGCCTGGGGGCTGGTGACCTCATGGATCAGGTGAGCGTCTATATACAGCACGGCAGGAAAGCCTTCCTTTTGGAAAACCACATGACTATCCCAGATTTTTTCAAAAATGGTTTTCGGTTTCATTTGGAAGTTTTTACTCGGATCTCTGGCAAGTAATTTAGCCCAAACTTTTCCTTTCTCTTTCTTCCGCGGAATTTTATTTGTATCCATATTCCTATGGTTTAGTTCTATATGTACAATCGTTTAATCGATTGCACATTAGTCACCCTAAGACGGCAATCATATCAATTTCAATCAGACAATCTTTCGGCAGGCGGGAAACCTGAATGGTCGCGCGCGCAGGCTTAGTCTGTTTAAAATATTGACCGTAAATTTCATTCACCTTTGCATAATTATTCATGTCACTTAAGTAAATGGTTGTTTTCAGTACATGGTTGAGATCAGATCCAGCCTCTTGCAATAATGCAAACAAATTTTGCATAACCTGTTTTGTCTGATTGTCTATTCCTTCAACCACGTTGTTGGTTCTCGGATCAATACCTATCTGTCCCGAACAGAAAACGAAATCGCCGTAGCTAATTGCCTGCGAATATGGGCCGACTACACCCGGAGCTTTTCCGGTAAAAACTGCCTTAATACTCATAGTGGATATAAATATATCAATTGGTAACTGCGCCTTTTGATGCGCTGGAAACTAATGTCGCATATTTAGCGAGAATTCCGCGTGCATACCGAGGTTTTGGTGCTTTCCACGCTTTTTTCCTCTTCTCCATCTCCTTTTGGGTGATGTTCAAATCTATAGTACGTTCATCGATGTTTATGCTGACAATATCGCCTTCCCTAATCAGTGCGATCGGTCCTCCGACCTGTGCTTCAGGCGCGACATGTGCGATCATAATGCCGTGGGTTCCTCCGGAAAATCTTCCGTCGGTCATAAGCGCAACATCCTTACCTAGACCCGCGCCCATTAACGCGGAAGACGGTGACAGCATTTCCCTCATTCCCGGTCCGCCTTTGGGGCCTTCATATCGGATGACCA
>CAZBEJ010000048.1:0-3841 GCA_964490915.1 uncultured Gammaproteobacteria bacterium | reverse complement strand
TTCTTGGGTGTTGTATTCTCCTTATAGTATTCGGCATATCTTTTTATAAAAACACTGCGGTAAGTTTGAACACTGTTTCCTACGACTTGAACGGTAAAACATACCATCTATTAACTGCGAAGAATAGCGCACAATGGGAAAAAGGGCTTATGTATTTTCGAAACTTGAAAGATGCAGATGGCATGATTTTTATTTTTCCTGATAAACAGTTCAGGAGTTTCTGGAACAAAAATACCTATATGAATCTTGACGTTTATTGGATAAATGGAAAAACAGTTGTTGGTAAAAATTTTCTTCCTTCGGAGGAGAAAAGAAAAACAATAACCGTCATCAATTCACCCGATAAGGTCGACAGGGTAATCGAATTGATAGCCGGAAAATGAGCTTGAAATCCTATCAAAAACTCATTAAACTGGATCATACGTATACGGGGATGGCGAGGAGGTAAAAATTATGTGTTATAACTGCGGATGCAATTTACCGGATAAGGATATGGGAAAAGGAGAGCTTGTTAAAGGCGGTGGTTCCTTGGTTGAAGAAGAATACTGTTTAACGTTTCAATGCCTCGATTCCAGGAAGAGTTCCTTTTTCTATGAACTCGAGCATGGCTCCTCCACCTGTAGAAATATGAGTAATTTTATCAAGAAATTCTTTTTTTGATATGGCAGAAAGGGTATCGCCACCACCTACCAGTGATACTGCATTTTGATTCTGTGTAATCGAGTAATAGATAAAGTCAGTTCCTCTCATAAATAAAGGATTTTCAATATATCCCATCGGCCCATTCCAGATGATTGTCTTTGCCTGTGCAATAACAGCTCCAAAACGTGCTTCGGTTTCAGGTCCTATGTCTGCGATGTAATAATCCCTACTGATATTATTGATATTTCTGAGTCTCTCGCCATGGATTGAATCTAAATCATTGCTTTCGATCACGTCGGTAGGCAGTATTATCGATGTATTTTTCTGGGCAGCTAAAAAGAGCAATCGTTTTGCCGCTTCGACCGATTCGTAATCACAAATACTCTTACCGATATCAATTTCTTGTGCAGAGAAAAATGTATTCGCCAAGCCTCCTCCGACCAAAACGTAATCCGCAATCTCCGTCAATTTACCTATGAGATTTATTTTTGTAGAGATTTTTGCCCCGCCGATTATGGCAACCAATGGTTTTTTGGGGTTTTTAAGAGTTTGGGTAATGATGCCGATCTCTTTTTTTAGGAGAATGCCACCATATGATGGAAGGAAGTTGGTTATTCCCACGACCGATGCCTCGATGCGGTGAGTCATGGCAAATGCATCATTTACATATACGTCTCCCAATGCCGCGAGTTTTTTAGCGAAATCCGAATCATTCCTTTTTTCCTCAGGGTAAAAACGGATGTTTTCCAGCACAATAATTTCCTTATCCAACTGGTTCCTGAATATTGCCGGATCCGCGGTGAGAAAGTCATCCACCAGAGTAATTTTATAATCCGGAAGATAGCTGTGTAATCGTTCGACAATGACCTTGAGCGACAGGCTCGGATCTCTTTTTTTTGGTCTGTCAAGTTTGGCAATGCAGATCAATTTATTTCCTTTGTCGAGAAGATACTTGATCGTAGGAAGATTGTGCTGGATGCGGGCGTCATTGGCAATGGTAAGATTCTTGTTCAACGAGACATCGAAATCCGCACGGAGCAGTACTGTTTTTTTGGTAATCTCAACTTCGTCGATATAGGTTATTTTTTTATCCATTTTTAGATTAGAGTTGATAACTTGTCAATGATATCAACCAGTCTGGCAGAATAACCCCATTCGTTGTCATACCATCCGTAGACTTTAATCGAAGTTCCATTCAAAACTTTTGTGTGATTGGCTGCAATGATACATGAGAGTGGAGAACCGATGAAATCCGAAGATACCAAAACCTCGGTTTCGTATCCTAATATGGCCTTCATTGTTGTTTCCGAAGCATTTTTGTATGCTGCGTTTACTTCTTCTACGGTTGTTGGTTTTTGTACGAGGATTGATGCGTCGGTCATGGATACAGTCGGGACAGGTACCCGAATAGCCGAGATTTCGATTTTTCCCTCGAGTTGAGGTAATGTTTTAACCACTGCTTTTGATGCTCCTGAGGTTGAAGGAATGATATTCTGGAATGCGGCGCGTGAGCGTTCTTCTGTTTTTCCCGCCTCGTCGAGAATACTTTGCGCTGCGGTGACCGCATGTGCCGTGGTGATAAATCCGGACACGATCTGGAAGTTATCATCAAGAATTTTTAAAAGAGGAGAAGTACAGTTGGTGGTACAGGATGCATTCGATATGATGGTTTCGTTTACCCAGTCAAACGTTGAATCATTGACTCCCAAAACAACATGCGGTGTAACGTCATCTTTAGAAGGCGCAGTTAGCAACACTTTTTTTACCGATCCTCTCAGATGTTTTTGCAGGTCCTCCTTTTTGGTAAATGCTCCGGTAGCATCAACGACTACGTCGACCTCGAACTGTTCCCATGGAATTTCTTCCGGAGCAGGTCCATGCAAGGTCTTAATGAGTTTTCCGTCCACGGTGATACCGTCTTCGGTAGCTTTTACTTCCCTATCAAAGCGGTGATAAACGGAATCGTATTGCAAAAGATAAGCCATCATCTCGTTGGTTGTTTTTCTTGTGTTGATCGCAACTATATCGAATGAGTCCCTCTTGAGCGCGATTCTGGTAAAAGCGCGTCCTATTCTACCGAATCCATTCAGTCCGATTTTCAGTCTTTTCATGATTCCTGTATCTAAACAAATAATTCCGGATAATTACATATTAGAGTATTTCTTTCCTTCATTCAATCTTTTGTCAGTTCCAAGTATTGTTTAACTTCGAATTTACTTCCCAAGGCAATCGGAACTTTTTGCTCAAGGTTAGCCGGGACAATTTCGAGAGGATCTTTTCCATTACTTGTTGCCATGCCCCCCGCCTGCTTAACGACAAAAGACAAGGGATTTACCTCAAACATCAGTCTGAGTTTGCCGTCAGGGTGTTTTGAATCGCCCGGATACATGAAAATGCCGCCTTTGATGAGTGTTCGGTGTACGTCGGCGACCATGGATCCGACATAACGAGCTTTATACGGTTTTTCCCCCTGTTTCAAATGATCGAGATATTTTTGGAGGGGTTTATTGAATAATGCGCTGTTGCCTTCGTTGATCGAATAGATTGATTTTTTCTCGGGGATTTTAATATTGGGATGGGAAAGGAGAAACGCGCCGATAGAGGGATCAAGGGTGAAACCGTTGACGCCGTTGCCATAGGTATATACGAACATGACGCTTGATCCGTATATTATATATCCCGAAGCTACCTGTTTGCTGCCGGGCTGGAGAGCCTTGATGTGATTCCGGTAGATGGAAAATATGGTGCCGACATTAATATTGACGTCTATATTCGATGAGCCGTCAAGCGGGTCAAAAAAAACAGTATATTGGGCTTTTTTATCATCGATCTCTATAGGCTCCGCAAGTTCTTCGGATGCGATCGAGGAAACCTGTCCGGACGAGCTTAAGATATCAACAAGCAGGTCATTGCTGAAGCGGTCAAGTTTCTGAACTTCCTCATTATATGCGTTTATTTCTCCGGTTTTGCCGATAATATCAACCAGTCCGGTTTTTTTAATGTGGCTGGCAATGATTTTTGCGGCATTTTCAATATAGGTCAAAAGAAGGGTGAAGCTGCCGGTTGCGTTTTTAAACCTGCGTTCTTCCTGGAGAATAAACTCGGTTAGTGTGGTAACCTTTTGTGCCATAAAAGCTCAGGAATTATATATTTTCATTGCGTCAGCTACGGATTTGTTTTCAACGGTGATGGCGTATAT
>CAZBEJ010000047.1:0-3850 GCA_964490915.1 uncultured Gammaproteobacteria bacterium | reverse complement strand
AAATTTATTTGCACAGAAATCCTCACTCTAATCTAAAGCTCATGATAGTCGGCGGTAGCGACCACGCGGGAAAAACATCCAACGAAGAGCTCGATCGTCTGAAAGAGCTCCAGCATACCCTGAATATCCATCCGTCAGTGGAGTTTATACCGCAACAGTCACAACATGTACTCCCATATTATTATAACTACGCGGACATCGTCGTCATGCCTTCGCATTACGAATCATTTGGCATGACTGCCCTTGAAGCCATGGCGTGCGGCACTTCGATCATTACAACTGATACCTCTGGAGTCTCGAGCATAATTGACAAGGAACTTAGAAATCTGATCATCTCGGTAAATAACCCGATGTTACTGGCTACCCAAATAGAATCAATCCTGGATAATGAGAAAGAGCACAAACAGCTTCAGCAAACCGTAATGAAGAAAGTGCAATGTATGGACTGGGAGCACGTGGCAAAAAAAGTCGCAACCATTTACGGCAACATCATTACGTAGGTAAAAATTATAAGTCTTGTACAATTCATGATGAGTCTGAAAACAGGTACGGTTTCAAGTACAACTTGAGCCTGTAAGAAAAGGGAGCCATACTGGTGATATATGACCATTACCATGAATGACTATAATGGTCACGTAAATTAAGACGATAAATTACGATAGACTTAAACTATTATGGGACCAAATATCAGAAAGGCATTCACTCCCGCTTTTAAAGCTAATGACATATACCAAAATATTTACTATCTTTTCCATTCAATATGTCCATTGATATTATTTTTCTCGAAAACCTTCAAAATTTCTGTGCAAAACCTAAGTAACGATGTATTATTTTCTTTCTTCGCAAGCTCATACAATCTTATAAACAATCGTTTTCCTGTTTCCGTTTGCTTGAAATTCTTTTTCAAAAAATTATGTTGGCTACAAAGGGTTTGGCCATTTTCGAGTGTGGCCTTGCCACCTAGATCTCTTGGTTTTATGTGATCAACATGCAGTTCAACTCCTTCTTTTCTTCCTCGCCCGCAAACAACACAACGATAATTATCTCTTTTAAAAATAGCTTCTTTCAAAGCAGACGTAAACTCATATAGACTTCGAGTTTTGGCTGACTCTGGGTCGAAGCGATATACACCTTTATCAACCTTAATCAATAATCCAATTTGATGCAAATGACGTATCTGTCGATCAGGGTCGCGAAAAACTTTACCGGTTCTTTTAAGAAATTCTTAAGTTGCCCAATCGACTATTTCAGGATGAGAAATATCGCGATGAGGATTTTTCTTGAAGTATTCAATAATCAAGTCATGCTGTGATACCTCCATCTTTGACTTAGGTAATTGCGACTGCTGGCTTACCATAAGACTTGTTGTTGTAATCTACATTTTCAATTTTTAATTGGTCAAGATTACAAGTATCTTTAATTCTTTTTACAGAGAGGTCAAAATATTTAGGGTCAATCTCAACACCTATTCCTTTTCTTTTATTCACATACGAGGCAATTAAAGTTGTTCCACTTCCTAAAAATGGGTCCAAAATTGTATCTCCAACATAGGAAAATAATTTTATACAGCGTTTTGGTAGTTCTATCGGAAAAGGAGCGGGATGACCAACTCTTTTTTTACTCTCACCTGTAAAAGTCCAGACACCATTAGTCCAATCCATAAATTCTTGTTTGCTAATATCATTTTTACCATAGGAACGCTTTCTCCATGACTTTTTATACAAAACGACGATTACCTCAACAGGAGCAATCACATAAGGAGCTCTAGCAGATAGCCACGAACCCCAAGCTGTCCTTCTTGAAATATTACCTTCATTCCAAATAATTGTGCTGTGATAATTAAATCCGACTTTTTTTGCTAAAAAGGTCAAGTCTGAACAAATGCTTTTTTGACCACCTTTGTTTTTATCAAGAGGAATGTTTAAACATATTCGACCATCATCTTTTAGGACTTTTAATGCTTGTTTAAACCAACCAGCAGAAAATTCAAGATATTCTTTATAAGACTCACCATCTTTATAGTCTCCATATTCAATTCCGACATTATAAGGAGGAGAAGTTACAAGTAAATCAACAGAATTTTCGTTGATTGGAGCCTTGAGAAAATCCTCGCAGTAAATTTTTAGATCTTCATGTTCCCATGTTTTCATATTTGTTTTCATTATACAGATTTATAAGATATAAAGCATAAGAATTTGGGAAAAAGCCTCCAGAGCAGGTTTAATTTACCCACTCCAGCGACCAGTTCAAAATCTATTTCTTCTTTTGAACCTTCGTTGTCTTCTTTCGAACTCCAAAATTAATGAATTCCTGGATTTTCTAAAAGTACTATCGACAAACTTTTACCCTTTTTTATTAAAAACAAACGGAATTTAACGGTATTTTAAATCTGACGCTTCATAAACTGGAACAGTATTTGACGCTCTCAGTTTATAATTTTGGCTATTTTGAGTTGTGTCAACAAACCAATTGCCTCTTTCTTTTCCTTCTCCCAAAGCGGTCAGAGACATCATATCATCTGTGTGGGTTAAATCCGTTCCTCTCCTTGTCAAATGATCAATAACATTTGACATATAAATAAGATTTCTTGACTCAGAAAAATTAGGCATCGAATTTACTGTAGTTAATACAGTATTGCTTGTCATATCAGCATAGCCAACACCGATATTACCATCTTGAGCGAGACTATGCAAAAGATCAAAATTGTCTCT
Organism: uncultured Gammaproteobacteria bacterium; assembly: GCA_964490915.1. Classification (GTDB taxonomy): domain Bacteria; phylum Patescibacteriota; class Microgenomatia; order UBA1406; family GWC2-37-13; genus CAZBEJ01. The sequence goes on along the minus strand of CAZBEJ010000047.1, from coordinate 1,139 downwards.
TATAACGGCCAAAACACTCATTCTTTGAGTGTGGTCAAACGGAACGCTTTGTTTGTTACCGTGAGCAGGTAAATATTCGCGATCAATAACAGAACGTAATCCTTTTATAACTTGTTCGGGTGAGACTGTTCGTAGTCTTGTCCTTACTTCATCGTTTGTTTCTGATGAAAGCACTTGGTCGTAAGCCTGTTTTAAAACCTGATCATTTCGCATTTGCGAATTTAATGACCTAAAATTATTCACTTCAGAAAGTAGTTGAGTAAATATTCTACCTGTTAATACAACTTCGGGGACTATATCAACACACAATATTGCTCTTGGGATTTGGCCTTCTGGATACAATAATGGCATTGACAATATATCTCCTACTCCTGCACCAAAAATATAACCGTTCGGGGCATTTTCTGACTGTTGAACTTGACTTAATACGGTATCCGACAAATCTTCATTGGTAGAAAGCAACCCTGCCGCTCCTCCTGCTTCACTGATAAAAGGTGGTAGTTCGTTTTGAGGTAGTTTTGATAAACGATCTTGAAATAATCGACCCAATCCTGTTTCGCGAGTAACTTTTTCTTTGACTTCTTCGAATGGAATAATTGGTTGAGCAATAACAGCAGGTTCTTTTAATTCATCTTGAGCTATCTGCTCTAAAGAGGTAACGGTTGGTTGAGTTGATCTTGGTCTTTTTAAATTTCGGATTGCTTTTAATAATCGTTGTGGAAGTTTCGTAAAACTTTCCCGAAGAGAAGGTTTCTCAGGTTTAGGTTGAGATGGTGGAATCTCCATAGAAAAAGTATAGCATAGTTTTTATTTTCGGTCCTTAATATTAAACATAAAAAGTTTAAATCTTTTCACCGGTGCTATACTATTTTCCGATATGGGAAATAAGCACTGGACCATTCATGAAATTCATATTGTTAAAAAAGCATTTCATGTTATGCCTGATTTTGCGACAGCTAGACTTCTCCCCGGACGATCAATCTGTGCAATTGCTTGTAAACGACGAAAATTGAATCTTAAATACACTCAGGAATGGATCAACGAGCAATTAAAGGTTGATCGGATTTCACCTTTCCAGTTTTACTAGTGCGGTGATCCGTTTCCAATCCGCTTCTTCTCCGCTTACAAACAGGTTAGAA
>CAZBEJ010000046.1:2624-3879 GCA_964490915.1 uncultured Gammaproteobacteria bacterium | reverse complement strand
AAAGATTAAGCAATTGCGGTACTTTTTCCATGGATTGGGATGAAAATATACGCTTGAATCCAAGCCGCCGTGCTTCGGAAATGATTTTGTCCTGGAAGTATATTGGTCGTACCTCACCCAGTAATCCGACTTCTCCAACAAACAATGAATTTTTTTGCAAGGGTACATTTTTGAATGAAGAAACAAGTGATGCCAAAAACCCTAAATCAGCCGCAGTGGAAGAAACTGAAACGCCGCCGATAACATTCACATAGATGTCATATTGATCTAGCCGTAAACGCAAATATTTTCGTGCTACAGCCAGTAGCAGTAAAACTTTATTATAATCCAGACCTTTCACTACACGTCTTGGTACAGTAAGCACAGTAGAAACCGCCAGAGTTTGAATTTCAAAAAATAAAGGACGTTTGCCTTGAGGAATACCGACAATTGCTTTTCCCGGCTCCAAACTTTTTTTGCTTTCGAGAAAAACTAGTGGATTACTGACTTCGGCAAGACCGTTCGCTTTCATTTCAAAAATGCCGATTTCATCGGTTGGACCAAACCGGTTTTTCGATGTGCGAAGCAGTCTATAATGTGAAACTTTTTCTCCCTCGAAGTTCAAAACACAGTCTACAAAATGCTCGAGCGTTTTCGGACCGGCGATCTCTCCCTCTTTGGTTACATGTCCAATAAGGAGGATAGTAATATTGTTTTGTTTGGCAAATGTAATGATTTTTTTCGCGACTTCCTTGAGTTGGCTGACACTTCCGACAGCTCCTTCGATACTATTTGAATAGACTGTTTGTACGGAATCTATGACGATGATGTCGAGTGAATCTTTTATTTCCTCTATTCCTTCGATGATTCCCTCGACTTGCAGATCATTGGAAAACAAGAAATTATCCATGTTGATGGCCAAACGATCGGCACGGTCTTTGACCTGTTGGGCAGATTCCTCGCCTGAAATATACAATGTTTTTACGCGTTGAAGCGATTGGAGTACCAGTGTGGATTTACCGATTCCAGGTTCACCGGTCAACAATATGACTTCACCGGCCACGAATCCGCCTCCGAGAACACGGTCAAACTCGAATAAGCCTGTTGACTTTCTTTTTTTTGTACCAGCCGTGACATTTTTCAATGAAGTAATGGAAATTTTCTTTATACTTTCCTTTTTTGATGCTTTTTCATCGCGTTGCTGGACGAGCGTATTCCACTGACCGCAGTCGGGGCATTTGCCGATCCATGAAGCTGATCCATATCCGCAGTTACT
>CAZBEJ010000046.1:0-2524 GCA_964490915.1 uncultured Gammaproteobacteria bacterium | reverse complement strand
GCTTTCAATATCGGGCATTTCTGGTAAAATAAGTTAAATTGTTGTGCCAGATTAAATAAATAAGCAGCTATATAATTCGGCGCAAAATTCAATGCCGCACTCCCCACAACTTCAGGAAACCGAAATAGTAGGCGGAGAAGCAGGCTTTCTTCTTCCTGGGATTTTGAAATTTCGAAATTGCTGTTAATAAGGCCAGTTTTCTCCATTACGCTGCGTGCGCGGACATAGGAATACAAAAGGTATGGTCCCGAGTTGCCTTCCAACGAAACCGATTCGTTGATGTCAAATGCAATAGGGTTTGATATGGCGTTTTTCAAAAAGGAATATTTTACCGCAGCCACTGCCAATGTTTCTGCCACTTCCTCGGGACAGTTGAACAGTTCCTTTATCTTTTTTTTGGTTTCGTCAACCAACCATTCTCCTTCGACAACGTTTCCTTGTCGAGACGACATTTTTCCGCCTTTAAGCTGAACCCATTCATAAGTCAGATGATATTGACGATCCTTGAATTTTGCTGGATTGAGCAAATCTTCGACTTTGAATGTCGTGCTGAAAAAACTTTTTTGTTCCGGTGTAGTCAGATGGATGCATTTATCCAATTCACCGAAATCCGAGAATTCTTTTTCAGCCAATGCGAGTTCTTTGCCTTCATACGTCGGAAATCCGAGTGAATTAATGAATACCCGCGTATCGACGCCATGTTTTTTTCCTTTGAATACTACGGCCCCATTGCTTTTTTCGAGGATTCCTTTTTCAAGAGCGGCTTTGACGATTTCCACTCCGCGTTTAGCCATTTCGCTTTCGAAGTACAACCGATCAAAATGGGAATATAAACGTTTATAAATAGCGTCGAAATACTCCAGACTCCATTGCCTGGTTTCTTTCCAGAGATCGACTATTTTTACATCCTGATCGTAGACCATCCGATTGATATCGTTTATTTGTTGTTTTGTTTTTTCGTCTTTATCGTATGCTGTTTGTCCCTCTGAGTATGCTTTTCCCAGATATCGAATTTTATCCTTCAATGTTTTTAATTTTTTCATTTTTAATTTTTCATTTTTTACTACATACAGACATTTGGCGATATGTAGACCAACGTCACCTTGATAGTTTGATCTGATAAGCTTATTGCCGACAGCTTCGTATATGCGGACAAATGCTTCACCGGTGGTAATGTTACGCAGATGGCCGATATGGAATAGTTTATGCGTATTGGGATGTGCATACTCGATCATAATTTTCTTGTGTTTGCCAAGGTGTACGGATGGAAAAACAAACCGTGCATTGCTGGATTTCTTTATTTCATCGAGCAACGTACCGGTTGACAACCTGAAGTTTATAAAACCGGGTTTGACCGCATTAACTTGAGCCACTTCAATATGTTTGGGATATTGATCTCTAATCATCTGGGCAATCACCACAGGATTTTTTTTGAGGACCTTACTCAATTTTAATGCGATCGCAGTCGTATAGTCGCCATACTGGAGATCTGTTGTTTGTTCGAGTTGCAGTTCAATGGGACCTTGAATGAACGATGAAACTATTTTTTCCAAATTAGCCAGTATTTTTTCCCTAATCATGGTTATTATCATAGCACAAACCGGCTGCTATTGAAATCTCTGTTATACGGTACGGATGGCCATAAAGCTGACAAATATGCACAAAACATGGATGTAATATGATAAGCCGATTAGTTGAAAATCGGAATAGTGATGGTATACAATAGGGCATAAGAAACTATGAGAAATAAATTGCTCCTTCTATTTATTCTGGTTGTTTTGTTTATACTTTTTATCGCCGTGCGCTTCTTTATTCTGAATAGGCAGAATGTATTCGGTACTTTGAAAGTGATCTCTTCTCCGGTGGCATCGGTTTTCGTCGATAACGTTGCCGTCGGAAAAACGCCGCTCGATAACTATAAGCTGAAAGTCGGAGATTATATGCTGAAACTTATTCCGGAAGGAACCGCGACAGATACCGCTTCATGGAACGGAAAAGTTTCCGTATACAAAAATGCATTGACCTATGTGAACAGGGAACTTGGAGTTTCGGATGTCACTTCCGCAGGCGAGATTTTTACCACGAAGCCGATGGATACTGCGGTAAAGAACGGGTATGGCGAAGTGTATGTCGAGACCGATCCGCCCGGTGCGATCGTGACACTGGATAATGACGACAAAGGAGTAGCGTCGTTGATCATGCAGGATGTACCGAAAGGCGAACATGAGATTTCAGTTTTCCTTCCGGGATTTTTGAGAAGAACCCAAAAAGTCAATGTAGATTCTGGATATCGCGTGAGCGCATATTTCAAACTGGCTATCGACCAGACGCAATCATTGTTGACGCCGGCCCTGACGCCTTCACCGTCTGTTGCGACGTCAAGCGCCCAGACCCAGCAATCACCTTCCTCGCAAACAGGATATGTAACGGTCAACAATACGAGTCAGGGATGGTTGAGGGTACGGGACGATGCATCGATCACCGCATCAGAAGAAGCAAAGATAAAACCCGGAGAAAAATACAA
>CAZBEJ010000045.1:0-3989 GCA_964490915.1 uncultured Gammaproteobacteria bacterium | reverse complement strand
ATAGGCGTCAGATGTAAGCTCTGTAAGGAGTTTAGTCAAGACGTACTAAGTAGCGACTCTCCCATCTTTTTTCTTAGTTTACCCTGTAAAATACGGTATGTTATATTTTGCGGGTTTGTTTACAACCTACTTCTTAACCCTGTAGAATGTATCTATGCATATTCTTTCCATTGATTGTGGCTTTGAAAGAACCGGCTATGCCGTATTCGATGCCAAGTACCGATCCGATGAAATCAATATAGTAACTTCAGGGGTGATCCGCACCTCAAAGAAAGATCTGATGGAAAGAAGACTCTTTAATGTGTATATGAATATAAACAAGCTCATTAAAAAATACAGAATCGATATTCTCGTTCTTGAGCAGCTGTTTTTTTTCAGGAATCAGAAAACCGTTATTCAAGTTAGCCAATCCCAAGGAGTATTATTATTGCTTGCCGCACAGCATAACATTCCAGTCGAATTCCTTACGCCATTGCAGATCAAACAGATTATCACCGGCTATGGCAATTCCGATAAAAAGGCTGTTCAGAAAATGCTTAAACTTGTCTACAACATAACCATACCGCGGTCAAAAGATGACGAAGCTGATGCCATTGCGTGCGGACTTGCGTATTGTCACCTTGATAAAAACCTTGTAAAATGATGTATATATGAAACACGCGATGCTTATTGTGCTGGATGGGTATGGCATTGCTCCTCCAGGACCTGGTAATGCCATATACTTGGCTAATCCGCCAACAATGCAATCATTGATAAAATCCTATCCTAATACGGAATTAAAAGCATCCGGACGATCAGTCGGGCTGCCCGCCGGTGAAGCCGGGAATACAGAGGTTGGGCACATAAATTTAGGGGCAGGTCGAGTGGTTTTTCAGGATTTGCCGCGCATCAATATGTCAATCGCCGACGGAAGCTTTTACGCCAATCCCTCATTCAAGAAAATACCTATGCATTTAAGAAATACCGGCGGTAAATTGCATATTGTCGGTCTGGTAGGAGAAGGAACAGTCCATTCAAGCCTTGAACACCTGTACGCCTTATTGTATTTTGCTAAGGAAAACAACATCCCTAATGTATATATACATGCAATTACCGATGGAAGAGACTCTCCTCCTGAATCAGCAGCTGCAAGCTTAATGGAAATTGAGGAGCACATGAAAGAACACCATATGGGAAGAATTACAACTGTTATGGGCAGATATTATGCCATGGATCGTGATCGCAGATGGGAACGGACCGAGAAAGCATATGGTTGCCTTACTCAGGGAGCAGGTAAACGCGCAAAAACACCTACAGATGCTATAAAACAAGCATATGCCGAAGGAAAAACAGATGAGTTTATCGAACCTACCATAATCACAGAATCAGAACGGCCCGATTCACTAATTATGGAAGGTGATGCGGTCGTATTTTTCAATTACCGGATTGATAGGCCAAGGCAATTGACAAAGGCATTCGTCCTTGAGAACTTCGAAGCAGACGCGAATAAATCGTTTTCATTTGATCCTTTTGCCATGAAATATTACAAAACACATTATCCTACGGAAGCCGTGCTTAATCCGCCTTTTAAAAGAGGGCCAAAGATCCAAAATCTTTTGTTTGTGACAATGACTGAATATGAACGAAATCTTCCGGTCGAGGTAGCATATCCGCCAATCATCGTACAAAACCCCCTAGGCAAAGTTCTTGCGGATAAAGGACTCGTTCAACTTCGCATGGCAGAATCCGAAAAAGAACGCTTTGTAACATTTTACTTTAATGGCCAGAGAGAAACCCCATTTCCGTTGGAACAGCGGCTCATTGTTCCTTCACCAAAAGTCCCGACCTATGATCTTAAACCAGAGATGTCAGCGTATGAGCTTACTAAATTATTGGTCGAAAAAATGCAGACGTTATCGTATTCATTCATATTGGTTAACTTCGCCAATGCTGATATGGTAGGACATACCGGTAATATTCAAGCCACAATTATGGCGATAAAAACTCTTGATGAGTGTATTTCGAAGATTGTGCAGATTGGACTTTCGCTCGACTATTCGATTTTGATCACTGCGGATCATGGAAATGCAGAGCAGAAAATAAATCCTCAGTCCGGCCAGATTTCAACCGAGCATACCGCTAATCTGGTACCGGTTATATATATCGATAACGCGGTCAAAGGCAATCCGACAAAGTTGCAACAGGGAATACTTGCCGACGTCGCACCTACCATCCTGAGTCTTTTGGATATTCCAAAGCCTCCCTCAATGTCTGGAAGGAATTTGCTGGAAGGAGTACGGTAGTTCATAAAGATAGACTTTATAAACTCCTTTAATTCGCTCCTATCTTTCCAAGTATTTTTGCCGCATAGTGAGAAGCCCGCTTCATCGCCTCTTCAATATCGCCGGTTTTGGCAAAATGGGCAATGAACGATCCCGTATATGCATCTCCTGCGCCTGTTGAATCCACGATCTCCTTTATTTGTACCGCTGGTGCATGTAAAACACTGTCATCTATGTATGCGTAACTGCCTTTTTCTCCTTCGGTAATCACCACCAATCTGTCGGAAAGCATGGGTATATACCATTTGACCACCTGTTCCTTAAAGTGTATATCGTTATACGGTGCTTTAACCATCTCTGCAAATTCATGTCCGTTTAGGATAATAATATCCGAATAGGTAAGCAGGGGATCTATTTGTTTTTTTGGCCTTCTGCAATCTTTCACGCCAAAATTAAGAATGGTTACAATATGCTTTGATTTAAAAAATTTCATGAGTTCTATCCTTTGCCCGAGTGAAATATCCGGAAGATTGCCCAAAAAGGCCATTTTTGTTTTAGTTATGTCTCTGAGTTCATTGGTATCTGCAATCAAGCGCTGGTGAGGGCTCATATAATGGATAATGGTCCTTTCTCCGTTCTTGTGCAACAAAATCGCAGAAATGTTATAGAATGCTTCGACTCGATTGCATAATGAATGTGCTACGCCGCTTTCTGTAAGTTTTTCTTCGATCAGACGCCTAAATGGATTTGTACCGATTGTACCCAAAACAGCGGTCCTTAAGCCGTTTTTTTGTGCCGAAATCGCAACGTTGGTTCCTCCTCCCCCTATACCGACATGAAACACATCTGCCATGTATTTTCCCCCAATTGCAAGTTGAAATCGTTTGTCTTTATAAGTCAAGGAATTGCTTTTGAAATACAAATCTATACTGATTCCTCCTATGGAAATAAGATCGTACATAGTTTTATGATACCAGGGTTTATAAAGTTCGTAAAGTTATAAAGTTCCTAAAAAACAGCACCTTTAAAACCTTTATGAACTTCAGTATAATCCATTTTATGCTTACGATTATTTGCGGAGAAGACAGTGTTGAATCAAGGAACTATTATCATCAGCTTAAACAAACGTTTCAATACGAAAACAAAGATATTCATGATCTTCCGGCCTCAAAGCTTGTCGAAGTTCCTCAGTGGCTGGCTGAATCCGTTTCACTGTTTTCCCATGATTTGGCTGTTTTCACTGAAAATCTCAACAAACTGCTCTCGAAACGCAACAATCCCAAGTACTTTGCTCTTGTCGAAAACCTTGCCAAGGATAAGAACGTCCAGATAGTAGACTGGGAAGGATTTACACCCGCCAGAAATCTGAAGATTTCCCGGCAGGTAACGATCAAGGAATTCAAACCGGCACAGTCGATATTCAAATTATTAGATAGCTGTTATCCTGGTAATCTGAAATCTTTTGTTTCCCAGTTGCATGACTTGCCGGAAAAAATTGACGAGTTTTTTATCTTCACCATGCTTGTTCGACACATTAAAAATCTTCTTCTGGTAAAAATAGGGAAGTCCAATTCAACTTTGCAATCCTGGCAAATTGCCAAATTAAGATCTCAATCTCAATATTGGAAATCGGAGGACCTGATGAATTTTTATGACAGCCTGTACCGTATCGATATTGCGACCAAATCCGGCAAAACACCTTTTTCCATCAAAGAATCCCTTGACATC
>CAZBEJ010000044.1:0-3998 GCA_964490915.1 uncultured Gammaproteobacteria bacterium | reverse complement strand
GCAGACAAAACTTCTTCTCCTAAATGCTTCGTGTCAAAGATCGTGAACTCTTACGAAAAAGCGTATTACTTGACATCACCAAAATTATTTTTATAATTGAAGAATAATGCTCAAAAACACTGTCGTCAAGGAACTTTTCGACTATACGCTTCGTGATCGTGCTTTGATCATAACAAAAACACCCATGCGTATTACGATGGCAGGCGGCGGCACGGATTTATTATGGTATGCCAGATTGCGCGAGGGTGCATGGATAAGCGCCACGATCAATAAATATTTATATATTTTTTTAAGCAAGCATGAGGAAGCGTCGCAGCTCAAGGTTTCGGACGGCGAGGTGACAGAAGTTGTCGATGATTACAAAAAAATATCCAACCCTATCGTCAGGGAATGCTTGGATTTAACCGGTGTAAAAAAAGGAATTGAGCTTGCAGTGATGTCTGAGGCCTCAAGCAAATCTGGAATAGGAGGATCGGGGGCTTTTGAAGTGGGATTGCTTCACGCACTGCATGCGTATAAACGAGAGGAAGTTTCATGTTTTCAACTGGCTGAGGAGGCATGCAACGTAGAGATTGATCGGTTACAAAAGCCGGTGGGACCACAGGATCAGTATATAACTGCGATCGGCGGTTTCAACTATTTTGAAATTGATAAATCCGGTCGTGTCAGCGTTACTCCCCTTAAGCTGTCCATAGATACTATCTCCGGCTTGGAAAGTAACTTCCTGTTTTTTAGAACAGGGATGAGGCACGAAACCGCAAAGATACACGGGGAAGGTAAAAAATCAGTCGATAAAAAAGCAGGCAAATCAGAGTTTATTAAGATGTATGACGATATCAAGGAATTGGGACAACTCGCAAAAAAATACCTGTTGAGAGGACGAATTGATGATTACGGCGCTACCCTGCATGAACACTGGTTGATAAAGACTCGGCAGCAGAGCGTGACGAATTCACAGATTGATACATGGTATCAGGAAGGAATAAAGGCGGGTGCTTTGGGCGGAAAGATCATGGGAGCAGGCGGCGGAGGATGGTTCGTGTTCTATGTCAATAAAAACAAACAAAAATTCCGTGAACACATGCTCAAGCTTGGTCTTGAGGAACGCCGGGTCAGGTTTGAATGGGAAGGGACAAAATTATTAGTTAACGTAAGCTGATATGAAATTATCCACGTACATCTCCGATTATTTTTCCGGAGCCAAGGAATTAATTAACAAGCTATCACAAAAAGACATTGAAAAAACAATGAATGAATTGTTAAAGCTAAAAAAAAGAAAAGGTCGATTGTTTCTTTTGGGAGTCGGGGGCAGTGCGGCCAACTGTTCCCATGCGGTCAACGATTTCAGGAAAATCTGCAACATCGAAACCTATGCTCCGGTCGACAACGTATCCGAACTGACGGCATGGACCAACGACTATGGATGGGATAGCGTGTTCGTCAGTTGGTTGAAGGAAAGTAGGCTGAACAAACAAGACGCGGTTATGGTATTTTCAGTAGGAGGAGGCAACCTGGAAAAAAATGTCAGCGCCAATGTCGTAAAAGCACTTCAACATGCAAAATCGGTTAAGGCAACGATTCTCGGTATTGTAAGCCGCGACGGCGGGTATACCAAAAAGGTCGCCACAGCCTGTGTTTTGGTTCCGGTCATCAAACCGGAAACAATTACTCCGTATGCCGAGGGATTCCAGGCGGTTATCTGGCATGCGATTGTGAATTACAATGCATTCAAAGACAAAGGAAGGGCTTATTGATTTTGATTGAATGTCTTTCTCGCCTTTTCCAGTTTCTCCTGGTTTCCGATATCTATAAAATAACCGGCGCTTGGATATGCATACATGGGTTTTCCTGATTCTATAATCTTCGGAAAGACTTCCTTACCGAAATCACTGGCAATTTCCTGAGGGATGAATTCAAATACCCCCGGTTCAAATAAGTAAAAAGAACCGTTTGACCAGACAAAATCCTGTGTAATCATGTCGGATTTCGGCCGTTCTACAAACTGCGATATGCGATTTTGATTATCAAATACCACCATGCTTTTTGCATCCGCGCTGTTTCGTTTATATACATTTAACGTAGCAAATGCTTTTTTTGCTTTATGCAGTCTAACCATTTCAGTAATATCGAGATCCCGGAGAATATCCGCATAGCTGACAATAAATGTATTGTTAAGATGTTTTCTAACCAGATGCAGACCTCCTGCGGTGCCAAGAGGTTTATTCTCTTCTTCGTATACATATTCAATATGCACTCCGAACTTTGACCCGTTACCGAAATACGAGGTTATTTTTTGAGGAAGATAGCACAGCAGAAATATGAATTCGGTTATAGCGTACGTCTTGCATAAGTTGACTATGTGTTCAAGAATCGGCTTTCTCTGTACGTCAACCATTGGTTTGGGCATTGTATCGGTAATTGATCCAAGTCTTTTACCTCTCCCGCCGGCAATGATGACTGTTTTCATATTATTTCCTCAAACAAAGGAATGATTTCTTTTACATGTTTTACCATGTAATCCGGTTTTATGCTTCCCAATTTTTCCTCAATTATTTTCAGATATCCCGCTTCATGAATAATGGTGACAAGAATTGTTTTGCATCCGGCATCGTGGCCGGCAATGATATCAGGCATTCCGTCACCTATCATGTATGATTGATGCAGGTCAATGTCGAGTTCTTTTGCCGCCTGGAGAAACATGCCGATTTTCGGTTTTCTGCAATCGCAGTCTTTTCTGTACTGTTCCACTTTGGCGAATTGGTGATGGAAGCAATAATATTCCTTGTCGAAATGAGCTCCTTGGTCAGCTAATTTCCTCGCGATAGTCTCCCTGATTTTCTCATGTATGGTCATGCTGATCCGGCCGAGTCCAACATTCACCTGGTTGGAAACAAGAACATTAAGATATCCGAGCTTTTTCGTCACCTTAAGTAAATCCGCTATTTTTGGAACCAGCGTAATCTGATCAGGATTCAACGGCGTATGGATGACGCCGTTTTCCGGATCATAGACCATCTCATTGATTATGCCGTCCCGGTCAAAGAACACTGCTTTTTGCATATCATTTGACAACTGCCAATATCTATATTGTACAATATGAGAGTATCATATGTTTTTATAAATTTTATTTGAAAACATGCCTACTGCAAAACAGGACTTTTCAAAATATAATCGGGCTCTGTTTCTCGATTCCTCCAGTCTCGACGAAATTAAAAAATGGAATGCCACCGGCTGCATAGACGGCGTTACTACTAATCAACTAATTATGCTAAAAGATGGCGTGAAACCAAAAGATTATGAAAAAACGGTGAAAGAAATATGTAGAGAAATGAAAGGTAAACCGGTTTCGGTAGAACTGACTGACAGTACAGCTTCACCTGAAGCAATGGTAAAAGAAGCGAAACGTATCAATGCACTGGCGGACAATGTGGTTGTTAAAGTACCTCTTATCCCAGAAACAATCAAAAGTTTATGGGTCATCAACCAGCTGGCAAAAAATAATATTGCGGTTAACGTCACCACCATGATGACCTTTGAACAGCTTATCCTGGCAGTCATGGCAACGCGCCACTGCAAAAGACTTTCGTTCGTTAGTTTTTTCTGGGGCAGAAGCGAAGAAGATCATGTGAAATATCGAAGCAGATTTGATTACATGGTTCAGCATTCCAGAGTAGGATTGGATTCTAAGGTTAATAGTCATCCTGAGCTTATTGTAGATGCAACAGCAAGATTCATCAAAGAAGGAGGATATGAGAACATAAAGATAATCGTAGGAAGTATCAGGAATGCGGTCATGGTTGGTGATGCCTATGCGGCTGGGGGACACATCGTAACCATAACACCGGCAATCCTTGAAGCAATGCTATTCAGCAAGCGGTCCATCGAAACGATAGCTCAGTTTGATGAAGCGTGGAAAGAGCTTCAGAGGAAGAGATAGTAGGCATAATTAATGTGAATTACGAAACTAATAAAGGGTGAAACATATAGGAAAATATTGT
>CAZBEJ010000043.1:0-4098 GCA_964490915.1 uncultured Gammaproteobacteria bacterium | reverse complement strand
GTCTGCGGATTTTTTAAGATAGTCGTTGATAAAAGCGAAACCACACCCAATACCAAAAACGTCCCAATCGTCAATAGTGTAACAATCTCGCCTTTTTGTTTTTTTTTCATGTATGGGTTATTGATATTACTATAATGCAATCAATCTGCATAATCAATATGCAATCACTGCCCCAGTGTTTTTTGAATCATCTGGGGAGTCGGCGGCTGCTCTCCCTTGGGAACATATACCGTAATCTGCTGACCGTTAATGTCCACTGTATACGCCAGCCACTCAACCTCCCGCTCTTTGACAAGCGTATATGATACCGTTGTATTCTGTTTTGAGTACATACCCGGTGAGTTGATGGCAAATTGGGTTGACTGCAAAGCCTTAATGATTGAGTCAGCGTTTGCATTCTCCAATGAACCCGGGTTTTGACTCGGCTGCGTATTTGACATGTCAACTTTTGCCAGCATTCCTGCGGAATGCGCCAGCGAACCGAATACTTGGGAAAGCGGCATTACAATATTATTAGAGAAACCTGTTGTCAGATACGATCCGAGATCCGGACGAACACGAGGGCTGTTCACCAAAAAAATCGTATTGGCGAACAAGGCTGATATGATAAAGCTCATCAATATTGATACAAATATTTTAACTCTGTATGCGTTCATATTATTGAATGGAAAAAACTATTGACTTGCCGCACTGCACCGGTATGGTCGTATAATGCAATGAGATGTCCGTATCAGTTGATGTCCGATAAGCGAGGCCTATGGTTAATGCATTGTTATTCGCGCCGCAAACAGTTGTCAAGGGATATGTCATGCTTTGATTCGCCGCTATAGTTTTGTTTATTGGTTGGATGCTTCCTTGAACTACCATACTTAATATAGTTATCTGCTTTTGAGGTTGGATAAATAACATCCCATTGCCTCCGGTTGCATTGGTTTGACCATTGGGAAAAACATTATTAAATATAGGAGTGACATTTGGATTATGTTTTGGTCCAACTTCGGATGATGTATATATCATCTGCTGCTGGGTAACGGGGCTGCCGTAATTAGCATTTTGATCCACGTTACCATTTTGATTCTGGGCTTCCTGGGTGGGAGCTGTTGTCGGCGTCGGTTCCGCATATGGTTGCGGCGTATTGCTTTGGATAAAACTTGAACAAATTGAAGAACTTGGATCTGAACAAGGCCCTCCTTGTATACCGAGATTTTTTGGTCCGGGAATGGAGGGATCTCCTACGCCGATCGCAGGTGATCCTCCTTTCAGACTGAAGTCCGCCCAGGCGGCAATGCCTGTCGGATCTGTAACAGGAGCGGTATACATGGGATCGGCTGAAATCTTTCCCGAAAAACTGTCGCACCAGAACTGAAAACCCGGGTCACAGGTCTGATTCGCACTCCGGTACATAATGTTGTATGTAAGTTTGTTCGATTTAATCTGCGCCTGTGTTGCTTTCCACCAGTCAACTTGGGCAATATCGGTTTTGCTTTCGCTGAAAATATTATTGGTGATTGTTGCCTGAGCCTGATCATTGTCGCCGTGATAAAAATACAGGACCGCGGCATTGTAAAAAATGTTGTTGACGATTGTCGCTTTTGAATTCTGCCAGAGCATAACGCCCCCGAAGTTCATCTCGGAAAAATTGTTGTCGACGAACAATCCTGCGGAATTTCCCAGCAGAGAGTATCCTCCTTCATCGCAACCGTCGATAATGCTGTTTTTTACGACCACCGTTGAGTCATATACCACAGCGCACCGTTTCTGGAACTCTTTCAACCGCAGCCCGTCAACCGTAACATGGGAGCCGTTAAAAATACAAAGCCCTCCTCTGGTTTGGTACGGATCCTGATACGGCCGCGAATGGCCTTCACCATATAATACTGCTCCCTGACCCTTTAAGGTTAAATCCTTATGGTCAATTCTTACAAAACATGTTGAAGCGCCTCCTCTGCCTTCTGAAACATAGATTGCATCACCCAACCCTTCAGGAATCGCGGTCGGGCCCTGATAGGTTCCGGGAGGGAATACAATCGTATCTCCATCCTGTGCATTATCTACAGCTTGTTTGATAGCGTCGCCTGTAAATCCGGATACGGTAATGGTTTTGCCGAATGCTGCTTTTGACTGTGTAACGGCTTTTTCGGACGGAGAGGAAATCATTTGGGCAAGCATCAAAGGTATGATTAATAATAAAAGCAGGAATATAAAAATGATATACCGGTAATGACGATCTTTAATCTTTACTTGCACTATTAATTTTGTACCGCTTCGCATTAATTTTCAAAAAAATTATATAGTTTCAGTATATACCTAAACCGTAGAATTCAAAAATATGATATAGGAATAACACAACCTATTATAAATTTGAAAGCGAAGGGGTATATTGTGCCAAATAATAGACACACATATAATATAGTATCATTACCATATGAACAAAAAGATAAAAATCGCCGCCGCACTGATTGCGACATTCATCATTACGGCAGGCACAACAAAACTTTTCATAAACAACACTCCGGTTGTTAATAAATCACTGGTTTCATTCGGTTCTATAGCCAAAGCAGGACAATCGATCATTTCTGACGTTTTCATAAAAAAAATAACGCCGACGCCGGTCAATATCATCATCACGCCTCAACCTCTACCTGCACCCACATACATTACAACCGCCATTACCCCTGCGGTGACCAATCCGGTCATCATTTCCACACCAACACCAGAACCGACAGCGGCGCCGACAATGTTACCTACCGCCGTACCTTCCCCAACCCAAACCTTGGGTGCCAAAGGCAGCTGTCCAATAACCTCGTCTAATTCTTATAATAATGTTCATACAGACACGTCAAGCGGCGACATGCCGGTGAACGGTGATCCCGCAAACAGCCCGGAAATAAATCTGCGTTTGCGTGGTTTCGGACCGGTCAACGAAAGTCCGACGCTCATCAGCAGAAATGGCAACGCATACGGCCTTGACAACCAGATGCCGCCGCAGATCAGTACGCTCTATGGCGGACCGGTACCGCAAATAGCCAAAACCTATGTGGTCTATGAGTGGGATTTCCAAAATAACAAAAGCCTTGCCCCGCAACAGGCAACGCCGAATTACAAAGTGCATCTGGTCGGGTTACAGGCGACGCCGGGTCAGAAACTCGTGGGCTTAACCGCGGGAAGAAAAATCGATTCAGCTGGAGATGTATTCATGGTAATGTATGCGACTAAAACAGATATTACCTTTACCCACAGCCCGAGCGATTCGCTTCTTGGCGGTTACCTTTTTTATTTTGTCGATCTATGTGTTGATCCGAATTTACTAGCGGCATATCAAAAAGATAATGCCGTGGGAAGAAGCAACCTGCCGGTTGTTGCAACCGGACAGGAATTCGGCACCGCGGGAAACACCGATGTAAAAGTGGGAATCCGCGATACCATGTCGTTTGTCGACCCGAGATATAAGCAAGACTGGTGGTTCTGGAACGGAACGGCAAATTGAGTTTACTTTGATGACGTGAAGAGAAACACATAACAATGTTGTAATAAATACCAATACTACCAATAAGCCAATAAATGATAGAATAAATTAATGAATCAATATAAAAATACTCCTCAAGATATTCACTTGAGGATTTACAAATTGGTGATTAATTGTTTCAAAAATGTGGTAAAAAAAATTCCAAAAGCAACAGAAAACTTACCCATAATTAGCCAATTATCAGCGTCCCTTACCTCAATGGGAGCAAATGATCAAGAAGCGGATGGTGCAGCAACTAAAAAAGATTTTATTGCAAAATACTGTATTGTAAGGAAAGAAACGAAAGAAACAAAATATTGGCTATCTGTGGTGAAAGATACGGAGTTATTGGATCCTGGAATTATAAAACCTTATATGCAAGAATGCCACGAAATACAGATGATCGTAAGTAAAATCATTGAAAATACAAAGCGTTAATTCATTTATTTTTTCTCTTCATTCCTTCATTTATTGGTATTTATTGGTCGGATTGGCTTATTAAATCATTTATTGGGTCGTTAATCAGATTATGCATTGTGATCTTCCATATTCACTTGACAAGTATCTTATTGATATTTTATAATGCAAACCAT
>CAZBEJ010000042.1:2970-4143 GCA_964490915.1 uncultured Gammaproteobacteria bacterium | reverse complement strand
AACATGTGGTTGACCTGGACGATATCCATTTCTAGACTATATCAAACATAACCAAGGTTGTCAATTATCGAACGGGGAAAAACGTATGGTATACTATCGCTTATGAATATGACGGCTCACAATACTTCTTCCCTTTCCATCCGTTTTGACAAGTCTCATCTTTCCTCCATAGGGGAACGGTTATACAGCCAAAGCTTGGACCTGATCCGGGAACTGGTGGCAAACGCGTATGATGCGGACGCAACACGGGTAGGTATCAAAATAAACGACCGTGATTTGACGGTTGCCGATGACGGATCGGGGATGAATCGAAGTGGCCTGGAACAGTATTTCACTATCGGGTCGCCGTATAAAAAAGAGAATCCGGTGAGCCCGGTGTATAAACGAGCAAGAATAGGAGAGTTTGGTATCGGAAAGTTTGCGGTATTATCGCTATGTGACCGGTTCGAGCTTTTTACTTCATCAAAGGATTATGCCGCAACGGTTATCTTTGACCGCGCGGATTTTGAAAAACAAACGGATTGGTTGGTGCCGATTATTGAGCACGAACAAAAACAAGAGTACGGTACGCGCGTTACCTTATTTTCCCTGAAAAAACCGCTTTCCCTTTTCGAAATAGAACGCTATCTTATTTCCGTATTTCCTTTATCCGACAAAAATTTCTCCGTCGTACTTAACGATGTCAAACTTCAGCCGAAATATATTCCGGGCCAGAGATTCAGGATAAGCGAAAAAACGAAATTCGGGCACATGCAAGGCGAAGCAATCGTTTCGAGCCTTACGCTTCCGAAAGAGCAATGGGGAATAGGGATACGGGTAAAAGGAGTCCTTATCAGGCGCGAGACGTTTGGGATTGAGGTAAGTCATGATATGGGTACGCGGCGGCTCACCGGAGAAGTACGGGCAGATTTTTTACCCATTACCACGGACAGAAGCAATTTTATCGAAGACAGTGCCGCGTATCAGGATTTTTTCCGTATCATGCAGAAAAAATTAAAGCGGGTAATCAAACAACTGGAAAAATCTTCGATTAATTATCAGGACAAAAAAGCGGAGAAAATGCTTTCCAACGTGCTTTTGATGATTCGTGAATCGCTGAAAAAAAACCGCGACATTTTTATTATGGGTGATCTCCCTCTTTTTTCCAAAAAAACAGGCAAAAAAAACGAAACG
>CAZBEJ010000042.1:1543-2870 GCA_964490915.1 uncultured Gammaproteobacteria bacterium | reverse complement strand
ATATTGCTTTTGACTGGCAGGGAAAGCTGATAAAGGATGCGTATTTAACTGCCAAAGAGCAACGGGTACCATAATTTGTGCAGAAGCGGGTTGTATATTGATGAACAAATTACCCAACAGAAATTTCTCCTGCTATTATATATATTCAGATTATTTCAACAGCATAAATTCTGATCATTGTTGCTTATAATCCATTGACCAGCGGCAAATTACATATATCATTTTTACGACGGCCGCATCATACACGCGCCATATTTTATATGTCAGTAAAACACAAAGGGATATATGCCTATGGGTATTTGACCGATACAATCCTTGAGAGTATTGCGTCATTATTTATTGAATCGGGAAGATATGTGCCGCCGCCGCGGTTAGGGATCATTATAGGCAATATTATCCGTCTTACTTTGGAGAAAAAGAAGAAGCAGGTTAGTGAACAAAGACTAAAGAAAACGTTCCACGATCTTGCCAGAAGGAACATACTCTCTATCGAGGAAAAAAACAATAAAGCATATGTGCATTTGCTGGAAAAAGGAAACAAACGGGTGATTGAATATTCGTTAAAACAGCTCATAGATTTTAAAAAAAAGAACAAACGGTGGAATGGAAAATGGTTTATGGTTTTTTTTGACGTGCCGGAAAGAGAGAGGAATAAAAGAAATTACTTACGCCGATATTTAAAGAGACTGGGCTTTTATCAATATCAGCAAAGCGTGTACGTGTTTCCCTATGAATGTGAGAACGAAATTATGCTTATTAAAAAAATTGTCAAAGGGGCTCAATATATGCAATATATTATTGCCGAGAGAATAGAAGGTGAAAAACAGGCAAAAATATTTTTTAAACTGTAATGAGATTGGTGTTTTTTTTAAACGGCCGTTCAATAAACGCGCCTATTTCGTGTTACGAAAAATTCATATTGCCAGGACAGATCATTATTGGAATATATCGGTATAAAGAGCTAAATATTTATATGTCCTTTGGTTTTAAGGTGGATTGATGAGATGAGTTTTATTGATTCTTTCGGTGATGAGTTTGAATATGTGTATCATATTTACAGATTCTTCTTTGGTGAAATCTTGCAATATATAGGTTTCGCCGTCTATCCATCCGGAAGTGGGTGCATTTTGATCGCGACCGTTATTTAGATGAGACAAACGAGAATTTCCTTGTTTTGGATGACGATCGTCAACCCCAATTCTTATCCGCCAGAAATCCTTCGTTTTCAAATATTGTTCAATCGATTGAACTCCGTTATGGAGTTTTGGTCCGGTACCCTTCTGAATTTTGAACTTTCCCAATGGAATATCCAGGTCGTCGTGAACGA
>CAZBEJ010000042.1:0-1443 GCA_964490915.1 uncultured Gammaproteobacteria bacterium | reverse complement strand
GAAGGTCATGAGGCGGATACGCCGCCAGAGGTACTCCGCCACGGTGGCGGGGAAGCGGACAAGCCGGGTTGGCAGATCAGGGTCGTGCCGAACAAATTTCCCATTACCGATATCCATGAAGTGATTGCGCATTCGCCCGATCATAAAAAAGATATAGCAGATCTACCTCTCAGCCAGGTTCATTTGATACTGATGACCTATAAGGAACGGTATAACATTCACCGGAAAAAGGGTCAGGTATATATTTTTTGCAATCACGGAGAACATGCCGGAGCTTCGCTTGACCACCCGCATTCCCAATTGGTGGTAATTCCTTCACAGATCAATCTTGATGCTCTGAGCAGGGAACCGCTCAACAACGTAGTCGATGAAAACACCTATTATTATGTCTATTGCCCTGATTTTTCCCAATGGCCGTACGAAGTATGGATTGTACCGAAGATAGAAAATAAGTTTTTCGGCGACATGTCCGAGGATGAACTGAATGATCTTGCGCCGATTTTACAAAGGATACTCAAGCGCTTGAGAAAAATATACGAGCAAACGTATTTTCACCGCGGACCGTTCGGTTACAACTTTTACATCTATCCCAAGGAAAACTGGTATCTGCGCGTTATTCCACGTTTTGTCCACAGGGCGGGATTTGAGCTCGGAACCGGACTTTCGGTAAACGTCATTGATCCGAGTGAGGCAGTTTTGGATTTGAAAGGGCACATGGAGCGCATGAAACACGTGTTGACCAAGCTTTCGAAATTAAAAACCAGCGCTCACTGAGTCTACCGAAGTTTCTGCTCCTGCGTACTCACGGTTTTTCCCTGATTATCGGTAAGGTCAATATGATAGGTAAGCGGTTCAGTCATTGAAATTTCGGTCAAGGTAATGTAATGGAGGGTTTTTGGCGCGGATGAAATTTGCCTGGTGATTGTTTTGCCGGTCAGCGTATTTTTGATCACTATCTCCGATTTCAAGGGAACTGCAGTCTTGAAACTCAGAAATACATATCTGCCGGTTGAGGTGATAGAAATGTTTTTTATCACGTCACGAGCCTGGGTCGTAAGGGTTCCCTGTTGGAAATACATGCTATAGGAAAAAGCGGCAATAGAAAAGACTGTTACAACGCCTAGTATGAGGATTGTTCTCAGTGAAGGGAGGGGCATATTCCAGGTCTTGAAATAATTGATCTTTGCTTCCTGGGCTTTTTTGAAACTTATCAAATCGTCAGGATATACAAATATTCCTTTGCATTGGGGACATCGAAGGAGTGTTACGTTTTCCGGGATGGATTCGGTAGTTTCCAAAGGAACCAGAACCGTTTGGTCTTTCGGGCATTTTTTTTCTTTACCGGATATTTCATCGCTTCCCTTATCCTGGCTTAACTGGAATGCCGATTCAGACGAAATACGGTTAATGGAATTATTTTCGAAAAACGTAGCGCCGCAGTTG
>CAZBEJ010000041.1:0-4162 GCA_964490915.1 uncultured Gammaproteobacteria bacterium | reverse complement strand
AAGAACTGTCAAAAAAAATTGAGGGTAAGTCACTTTCAAATTCGACCCTTGCTTCGATTGAGGAGGGATTGAAAGATTATATTCTTGGTGATAAGGATATTGTAATATCTAAATCCGGCGAGGAGAAAACGCAGTTTGAAAAAGATTTTGATAAGCTGAAGCAGACTGATAAACGTGCAGCTGAAGTTGTGGGTAAAGCGCTTATTGATCAACGAGGGCAATTCAACGCGGAAGAGGCTGATATGAAACAGAAGTTTGATATCAATCAAGACCAAATACCAGCCTCCATTTCACCAGAAAACGGAGACCAGGCGCAGTTTGCTGACGAGAATAACGGAAGAAGATATAATTCTCAAGAAGATATAGATCGGTTAATGCAGAACGAACAATATCTCAATTCACGATCGCTTCATAATGCTCTTCGCGAAGTCGATTCCGTATATGCGAGCTACGCTGAAAATTACTACAATCCTAGATTGCCGTCTTTGGAACACAGAAACATGATGGCCGCATTACATAATCCCTATGCTTTTATACGGTATGTAAAAGAAAAGAGAAACGAAATTATACAGAAAAAAAGCTGGAAAGACCGAACATTATCCAACGAAGAGGAAAAAACAGTGCAGGAAGACGTCTCCAAAGAAATACGCAATACCGTATCGGACATTATTAACCGTTTTTTCGTACAGCTTGCCCGTGAGCGACCGACAAAAACATTCGAGGAAATTACAAGAGAGGATTTTTATCACGGCATTGCCATAACCGTCACGACATTTAAAACGGCATTGTCCAATTTATCCTCACGTCTGGAAAACATAGAGCAAAAGCATCCGGAACTTATTCCTTCCTGGATGAAAATGTATAAGGAAACGGAAAAAGCCGTTGAATCCGAAGAGGTCCAGCTTGGGGAAGGGAAAGATAAAATAATGAAGCCAAGACTGCGTATAAAACCTCTTCCGGTACCGAGTGAAGTTAATTTAAGCGCTTTTATTAAAAACAGCATAGAGTTATTGGTGAGCGAAAAAAGTCATATCCGAGAGTATCTCCATGATGGAAGGTCCATCTACTATCATCCTGCTGGAAAAGATGGATTTTACGCCGGATTGCAAGGCTACGCCGAACGTATGCAAACAGGTGATATTGACACGTTATTTAATTTACCCGATGGCCAGATTATCAAAGATGCGTACCAGTTATACAGCAAGTTTTTGTTTGAGCAGTTTGCAAAACAGGATTGGAAGCACGAACCGAATCAATTCATAAACGAGCTGGAGTCGCGGTATACGGCCATGGAACGCGAGGTATTAGATATGTTAAAAAAGCTTCATCCCGAACTAGTTAATGAACCGGATCGGCTTGAGAATGCGTTATATATGGGAGTTGGTTTATCCCGAGCTGTTTTTTTAAACGAGCCGGAAATGGCAGCTTATGCTGATGCGCCGTTATCAGAGGAAGGAAAAGGTGTGGGTGCGAGTTATTACACAAATGATACGGCAGCCCTTAATGCCATGAATCCCATGCACTGGTTTATGCGCTGGCAGGGAGAACAACAGATTTACCCGTTCCTGTTTGCTCCGATAGAGGGTGTGCATGATTTGATGAAGCATGGTTGGGATCATAATAAACTTCTGAATCTGGGGAAGGAATATTTCGATTCATACTCGAAAGGTCGAAAGAATCTAAGCGGAAGAACCTTGTTTATTGATGAATTGGTAAATATGGGACATATAGGCGGTCCAGGAACCAGACGTGGTTGGCGCACCATGTTTGCCAACGAAGGTCATTTTATTTTTAAAACCATTAAGGTAAACGGAAAAGAAGTACAAACTAATAAACTTGATGCATTGAGAACGTGGAAAGCCTTGGAAAATATAGGATACGAAGTTGTGTACGATATGGTAATCAATAACAGATTGCCCGGAGAGCTTATGAGCGCCAAAGACTCTATATGGTCGCAGGAACGAACCGAGTTTTTCAGCTACTTGTTTACCAAGTATTTTAATCAATCTCCTGAAGCTCTGGTAAACTATCTGGCAAATATCAGATCGGGCGTCCAAGGATCTGTTTTGAAAAAATTGAGAAATGGAGAAATTTCACCTGAAAGTATAAGTGAGGCGGTTGAAACTGAGGTTTCCGGAATTTTCATGCACAGGGTTCTGGCAAGACTTTTGGCACAACGTCTTCCGACCCGTATTCTTCAGGATGATCGGGACAGGTTCGCAGACAAAGGAACAAGCAGGTATAAAGAGATTCGTTTGGAGCTTGGATGGGATATAGATACATTCGATAAGATAATGAAAAAACTGGGTTTGGCAGAACAAAAGCTCAGATCAGAAGTCAGCGGGGAGATAAAAAACATATTGGCTTCGCACAATGCGACTGATCTGCAGAATATCGATATGTCAAATATTCGATATGTGCTTGATGAAGCAAGGCTCAGAAAGTTGTTAGGAGGAATGGGTTTAGATGAATCCGAAATTAATCAGTCCACAGAACTCCTCAAAAAAATACAAGATCGTTATACGGGGAATGATATTTTTTTGGATAAATATGCGGCGGAACGCCAGAAAAATGCGTTTCCGTTTTCTTTGGCAATCGATGAAATTGATTGGAGTTTGATGGCTTTCCGCGGAACCGGAGCCCGTATGATTGCGCGGGCAGTCGGTGATATAGGTTTAATTGAACGTAATTTGTGGATGAACTGTCTCAGACAACTAAAAGATGCACTTATAGAGGTTTCTACAGACGGTAAACATGATATAAGTCCGTTGATTAAGATTTTGCAGGGAGTAAAAGAAGCATATGGAGATGTTCACGGTCACAATCCTCAATCATATGCGAATATTCACCGTTTGGCTGCAGGCATGATCGCATATTTTAAAAAAGATGCCATGTCAAAGGGATTATTGAATATTTTAAGGCCATGGCGTTTTGGGAAACCGAGTTCCATAGCGGCAGAAATGGCAGGCGGACGGTCAGGCGCAGTTTGGGAATGGGATGCAGTTGACATAGATAATTTTATTGTAGCTCTTGAAACAAAACGTTTACTTCCACGGGATCAGTATGATCCTTCGGTTGCAGTAGATTTTGATCCAGTCTGGGTAAGTTTTGGTGGTAGGATGATCAAACTTCCGGAAAAACTCAAACTGCCGTTTAAAATATTCGGCAAAGATGAGGTTAATCTTTTCAGGAAAAGGAGAAAAAATTACAGCGTTGCATTTTCGGATAAGCTGCGTAAGGAGCATGGTGCAAAATGGTATAATCTGGTGTTTGATTTTGCGGCAAAATACGGGCCTCTATTCATGGCGTTCATCCTCTGGAAACTTTTGAAGGATGCAATAGATGAGGCGCAAGGTAAAAAAAAGAAATAAGCAGTATGATATCATGAATACTATGAAGAAACCATTGTTTTTATCAATTTTTTTAATTGTTCTTTTTCTGTTTTCCGGATTTCCGATATCTGCGCAAACAACACCTGTTCCTTCTCCGTCTTCTGGAGCTACAACAGGAGTAGGAATTATTCCAGGCGTTGACTGTGGTAACTCGACCGCACCCGAAAACTCGCCTGCCAGATTTTGTTGCAAAAGCCAGCTTTCACTGGGTCAGCATGGGGGATTATCAGACTGGTTAACTCAACTTGTAGGAGTAGTAAAGACCATACCGGTAATTGGATCAAATATTGTTCAACCGTTGGCTAACCTCAATGATTTTGCGCTTCAGCTACAGCGCAATGCTGCGCCTTTGGCATGTCCTTTTGGATACCCCTCAACATTAGATTCTAATGATCCGAAATGTACATGTTTAACAACAATAAGTCCGTCACCTATTGAAGAGTTAAAAACAATCTGTCAAAAATATCATTTTTCGGATGCCGGTGAAGAAGGCGCATGCGAAAGCTGTGCCAACGCGTCAGGCGTATGGACAGGATTAGGCTGTATTTACGGAGATACGGGTAAGTTCATTCGTGAAACGGTGTTCAGTTTTGCCATAGGTCTGGCGGGAGTTTTTGCCCTTTTATGTATTATCTACTCGGCATTTTCATTACAAACGTCACAGGGAAATCCGGAAAAGATCAAAAAGGCGCAGGAATTGCTTACTTCATGCATAATGGGTTTAATGCTTATTATATTCTCAGTATTTATTTTACGATTGATTGGAGTCA
>CAZBEJ010000040.1:2639-4172 GCA_964490915.1 uncultured Gammaproteobacteria bacterium | reverse complement strand
TTGTTTCTATTATTCTTCTATATCCTACGTTAAGGCATAAAAGATAATTTCAAGATTTACCTGTCTTTTGTGTATTGAGTGAGTAGTTTTTCAAGCTTAGCTTTTACCGCGCGGTTCAGATCCACTCCCATTGAATTTGCCAAAGCGGCAGTCGAAAGGATTACGTCGGCAAATTCCTCAAAGAGATTTTTGATTTCGAACTCATCCAGTTTTGACTTCCGTTGCAGTGAAAGGGTAGCAAGAATATCATTCGATAGTTCTCCTACTTCTTCCGACAGCTTGACTGTTTTTAAAAGAATGTTTTTTTCTCTTTTGGTAAAGGTTTCAAACGGAATCCTCAGATCCTTTTCCTTTTTCGAAAACAGGGACTGGATTGAACTAAGAGTTACTAAACTCTGCTTGTCTGATTGTGTGTTTTGTTTCATAGTGATTACGGCATTGAATTTATAATTACGTAGATTGATATATTATACACTATGGGGGGTCTTGTGCTTATACAGTTCGTAGCTCATCCGAGCCCTGAGGGTCCTGCCCCGATGATATCAATGTTACCTCTTTTTGTTTTCATATCTCTTGACATCGGCATCCACCATCATGGCAACGAGTTCCTTGAATGAGAGTTTTGGCTTCCAACCAAGCGCTTTTCGTGCCTTGTCTGCTTTTGCCTTGAGGTCAAACACTTCTGCCGGTCGTTTATACCGCGCGTCAATGACAACATAATCTTCCCAGTTTTCTATACCCACATGGTCGAACGCCAATGTCACAAACTCTCTTACCGAATGATTTTCACCTGTGCCCACGACATAATCATCCGGCTTTTCCTGTTGGAGCATCAGATACATTGCTTCGACATAATCGCCGGCAAATCCCCAGTCCCGTTTCGAATCCAGGTTGCCCAGATAGATCTTATGCTCCAAACCAAGCTTTATTTTCGCAACATATTCCGATATTTTCCTGGTGACGAACTGGTTACCACGGATCGGCGATTCATGGTTGAACAGAATGCCGTTGCTCGTGAACATGTTGTAGGATTCCCTGAAATTGACCGTCATCCAATAGGCATAGACTTTGGATATGCCGTACGGACTTCTCGGATGGAATGGGGTATTTTCATCCTGATACCCGTTGGTGCTTCCGAGTCCGAACATTTCGCTGGTCGATGCCTGATAGAATTTGGTAGTGGGAGAAAAGAACTTGATGGAATTCAGAAGATAGAGAACACCCAATGCATTGATTTCGGTCGTCAGTTTTGCCTGTTGCCATGAAGAACCGACAAACGACTGGGCAGCCAGATTATACACCTCATCCGGATTTATCGTCTTTATAAGACTGATCAATGACGATTCGTCAGTAAGATCGCCGCCCACGTAATCAATATCGTGCGTTATGTTAAGATAATCCAAATTATCGAAATTCGGATTCGAGTACCGCCTCATCATACCATACACTTTATAGCCTTTTTTAAGCAAGAGTTTCGCAAGATAGGGTCCATCCTGACCTAATATACCCGTGATCAACGCAGTTTTTGCCATA
>CAZBEJ010000040.1:0-2539 GCA_964490915.1 uncultured Gammaproteobacteria bacterium | reverse complement strand
AATCTTTTCTTTACCGCTTTGTTCGCGCTTATTCTTGTCCGCATCCTTAATCCAACCCAGTATGGCGTGCTAAGCGTACTGTTGGGCATCGCATATGTTTTGGCGAATATCCTGGATTTCGGCACGACTGCCACAATCTATTCGTACCTTCCTCCGCTCATCGAAAAGAAAGCGTCCAATATTTACCGGTTCATAAAAAGTACGTTTTATTACCAATCCCTGTTTTCGTTCGCGGTACTGGGACTTTTGTTCATTTTTTTTCCTTTTCTCGATAAAGTATTTTTCAAAACCTCTGCTCCTGCGTGGGAACTGTACATTACCTGCTTTTCCGTCCTGTTCCTTATCTGGCAAAACTTCATAACCAACATCATGAATGCGGCGAAGAAATTCCTGAAGGTCAATATCTATTCGAATCTCGCCAACGTCCTCAAGACGATCGTGATTCTGTTTATGGTATACACCAAAACGGTAACCGTCGGCTCAGTCATATTCGTATTCGGTATCGTCGGTCCGATGCTGTTTTTCCTGTTGCTTTTCATGGAAAAAAAAGATCTGGTATTTGTTTTGATGAAAGCGGAAGTGAAACGGGAGGAGTTCCGCTTCGGCTATACGTTGACCTATTTTATTGCATCCCAGTTTTTTTATCTAGGCCAGAGGATGGATCTTTTTATGTTGTCATATTACCGTGCAGGAAATAACGTCGGATTCTACGGTCTTTCGCAGAAAATCATTCTTTCGGTCATTACGACAGTCGTCAGCATCACCCAGGTTCTGTCGCCGGGATTTTCAAAGATAAAAACCAAAAAAGACTCCAAACATCAGTTGAAAATCGGATTCTTCTATATGCTGCTTCCCGTGACGCTGTTTGCCATGCTCACCATCATGCCCAACTTCGTTTTCGATATCCTGTTTACCCATAAGTTCAATGCGACCGCACAGATCACGCGCGTGTTGAGTATACCATTCGTTGTCTATGCATTGGGTAGCGTACCTATGCTTTTTGTCTTATACACCATCAAAAAACCGAAGTTTATCCTTGTCGCCAATATATTGTTCTTTGTGACAATTACTTTGGGAAGCTATCTGCTGATTCCCAATTACGGCGTATTTGGACCGCCTGTGGCAATATTCGTCGCCATGCTTCTTTCATCAGGTATTTTAAGCTATGTTGCCATCAAAGAGTACAGGAAACTGCCTGATTAAACCTGTCCGCATATGCCTTGTTCCTGACCCATACCTCAAACCACAATCCTCTAAACTGCCTGGTTTCCTTAACGGTAAATCCTTTTTTCTCCAGTGCCGAGGCATAATCAAATCCGTAGATATCCGCGGTATAGGGAATTACTATAACTTCCTTTTGGATCTCTATTCCCTGTAGAGTACGCAAGTCATGAATCCTATCCTTAGCCATGGGCATATAATACAGCAGCGGATCAGAGGAAGACGCAATCATATAGATCGGATCATTGCGAGGAAAATACAGACTCATTGTTTTCCAGTCCTCTCGATAAAACCGGGGAAGCAGCAAATACGCGAATGAAAAAATCACCAACCCCAGCGCCAGAATTGTTTTGGCACTATTTGATTTTGCTGCAATGGCAAATAAAATGCTCAGCGGAATGGCCAGATACAGGAAGCGGAAGTACTGCAACAGGGGAGAGAATACAGAAAATATGAATCCTAATATAACCGGACCGACTAGAAGGATGATTAACGTAATATGTTTTTTATTAAATGATTTTACCGCTATGAAACCAACAACTAACAACCAAGAACCAGCAACCAAATAGTATATCTTTTTTGGATCAAACGAAATCCTGCCTGAGGTGAATTTTATGGGAAACAGTAACAGGTTTTTCAGATTTGCGTTACCCAAAACCCGCGGCCAGTTGCTTACGCCACGTAATGAGATTCTTGAATTTAAAAACTGTATCCGTATCAATGGCAGCAGTGGGATCATTAACAGTACGAATAACCCGGCACTCTGTAATAATTCCTTATATTTCCGTTTCCATACCAGAATGCAAAACATTGCTGCAATATAAAAGACTGATCCATAAAATGTGTAAAAACTTATTACGGAAAGCCCCGTAAATAGGAATAGATTTATTTTTAATTTTGCATTTTTAATTTGCAGAACTTTTATACAGTAATACGTAGCTCCGGCCAATAAAAATGTTGCCATCATATACATACGCGCTTCCTGCGAATAATAAACAATCAAGGGATTGAAAAGGAACAGAACACACGCCCAAAATCCTGTTGTTTTATCCTTGAGTAATGAGCCGATCCTATAAACGAATATCCCCGCTGCCAAAGAGAAAATAACCGAAGGCAAACGCAAGGCAATCTCGGAATACCCGAAAATTTGAGCCCAGAATTTCATGAAAAGGTAATAAAGGGGAGGATGGAAATCAAACGGTGAGAAGCGGAAAATGATGCCCAGATAGCTGTTATGCACTATCGCCCGGGCTGTCGTTGCCTCATCAAGCCACAACGATTGGTTTAACGCAATCAGTCTAAGTAGAAAAGCCGCAAC
>CAZBEJ010000039.1:0-4207 GCA_964490915.1 uncultured Gammaproteobacteria bacterium | reverse complement strand
AGAGAACATACAATTGAATACGGCCTTTACTAACAAGGTATACCATACCATGATCCCCGGGTTTGCAAATCATAGCACCTTTCCTAACAATTCTCTTTTCACTGATCTTTTTGAGCTCATTAAGGCCTTTTTCGTCACATTCCTTGTAGAAATCAATATTGGGTAATTCAAATTGATTGTTTTTCATAGACCACTATTTATATATATTAAGAATGAAAAAGTCAAGAAGTTGTCATGTTGACTTTTGGTTTTGTTATATGATAGTCTTAAAGAATATAAAGATATGAAGAAAATTTTAACTACCGTATTTTTTTTGCTTCTTTCCGGTTTTTTTACCTACTCAGTGTCGGCAACAACAACGCCATTAGCCAAGCCGGTCATGAACTGGCATTGTTTGCAATCGGTCCAATGTAGCGATCCGGGTGCAAATTGCGCAACCGGCCCTAATGTAGTGGCGGTACATAGGGCAAAACTTACGACCAAACCAGGAGATTTACCCACGGCAGACGCACAGACAACGGTATTCGTCTGTATAGGAACCAACCAAAGCAGCTACTGCACCAGTGGAGACGGTGCGCTCGACCAACAACTTTTAGGTTATAACGGTCTTGACAAACTGAATCAACTCGTAGGATATGAATTCCAGGGATTATTTAATAAAGCGGGACAAACAGTAGCTCCGAGCGCGGTTTATGCAAACGACGGCGGTAAGCTTTCGATTCGATCGGGAAATGGCAGCGGTGGACTTGGTATGCAGATTGTTCCTCAGACATATGCAGCCGCAAGTCAACCGACGTATAAATATCAAGTCGCGGAGCCATTGCAGATGCAGGATCGCACACCGGTTTCCCATCCGAGGAAATGGCTTGCGTTGAATTTAGTCGCTCCTGATAAGGTAGAGACGGGTACTGGAGGCGTACAACAAGGAACATTTACTTTTGAAGGAGCTTTGTCGCATTGCGCTTCAATAAACTGGGATCCCTACGGCGTCGTATTTGACAGCAAAAGTCTTGAACCTGTGACCGGCGTATCGTTAAGCCTTTTAAAAAAAAGAGACAATGGGCAGTATACGATGGTTACAGGCGCTGACGCCGTTTCCATTATGAATCCATATCTTACTCAAGTGGATGGAGAGTTTTCATTTTATGTTCCGGATGGTACATATCAAATCAATGTTTCTGCACCAAACTTTACTTTCCCGAGCAACATAGCCAATCTCAATCCGAACTATTCCCAGATCTATTCAGAAGTATATACGGGGGGAGACATTGTGGAAAAAGGCGCCGTGCAACATAGGGATATTCCGATTGATTCAAAGACCATACCTTATCATTCAAACATTCAAATGATCGGATATTTTCCGGTTCTGGATAAATCTACCGATACGTTTATCATCGATGGCAGGGTTTCGCATCCTTTGGCGAAAATAAATGTATATGGAAAAAAACCCGAAGGGAGCGGATACATACGCACTAAATTATTATTGTCTACTACTGCAGATAAATACGGAAGATTTCATATAACATATCCATTGTCCAAACTTGCGCCGTCAGAAATAGTTGGCGATATAGAGTTTATTAAACCGGATTACACTGATTTGCAAGTTACACCAACGCCAGATCTGACCAAGAATGCAATTATATTAACCGTAGATCCAATTCCCAATTATCTTGAAGGATATGCGTATGCTCCTGATGGGAAACCATTAACAAACGCATCGGTCGGCTTGTATCTGAACGGTTCAACGAAATCACTATATGATACAACTACAGACTCCAATGGATTTTATCGCGTATCATCAGAATTTGTACCTCCCATGGCTTTTGGTATTAGGTATACATCTTCGACAGGGGCATCTTACCCTGTAAAAACATCACAGTTTATCGCGCAAAACGCAAGTTATCTGGAAGCGCAAAAAGTGAATTTATATGTATATAAAAACAAAAACGGACAGATTATCCAGGCTCAAAACAATAACAATAATACAATGCCTGAAAACCAACCCAACATTTCTCCAGTACAAGTTACCCAATCGCAGATTCAGTCAAATCTCGTTCCGATTGTCCTGATTCTTATCGTTTTAGGAATAGGCGCAGTTGGTACGATTATGTATTTCATGAAGAAAAAATGATTTTCGTTCATGAAACAACCTCAAAATCTTGATAATGTATCACAAATTTTACCAAATCGTGTGGTAGAAGCATTGCGGTATCGCCAAGCTATAAATAATGAGCATACCCTTGACAAGATCATAATTATTAACTATACTGTTTTTAACTATGAATATTATTAACGCCCTCTTTCTTAAAATCTATTTCTTCGGAAAAGTTTTGGCAGCAGACGATTATACGGTAAGCACAATAAATCCCGGTTTTACTATCCCAAATTTTGGTGACGTACTGACTTTTGTTATAAGAACTTTTTTTGTCATCGCAGGTCTTATTGCAATGCTATATCTTCTTTTGGGTGCATTTTCATGGATTACTTCGGGAGGAAATAAGGAAAGCGTTGATAAGGCTCGTGATAAAATCATGAATGCATTGATCGGCGTCATTCTTATCTTCGCGGTTTTGGCAGTTGTGGGTGTTATCGAACAGATATTGTTTCCTGCAGGATCAGGACTCGGGATAACAAAACCGATACGATTCCAGAGATTGATTCAATAATATTCTTTCAGCTAACTGTGATAAAAAAACTTCTTTCAAAAAGTTCTTTACTATTATTGGCTCTTTCTTTACAGGCACTTCCTGTATATGCCCAAACGCAAGACTGGGGTAATTGTGTAGTAGACGGGGTACCTACGCTCAAATGCCTTGAGCCCGTTTTTAATAATCTCATTGCCGTATCATCAGGATTGATCATATTGGCATTATTTATAATGTTGGTGATTGGAGGCTTTCTCTATCTGACTTCTTTGGGAAATCCGGAGAGAATAAAAAAAGCGCAGGGGACACTGAAGTTCGCATTGATAGGTTTTATTTTATACATGAGCGCATTCCTCATTTTGAAAATCATCAGCGCTGTTTTTCTCGGAGGAAGCAATATGCTTTTTCACTTCCAAATCGGGGCACCGCCAACTCCATAAGTTTCAAGGAGTCGGCGTAACGAAGATTACTTTAACTCCATTGTCCTGAGGTATAGGCGAAGCCGTTTTATTCTGGTCTTTGAAATAGTTGTATCCAACAAATAAGAGAAGAGCAAGACCAACGGAGATAAGAATGTACCCGATATATTTCATAAATTAACTCTTTCCTTAATAAGATATCGAGGTCTTTTTTGGATCTCTTGGTATATTTTACCAACATATTCTCCTATAATGCCGATAGTGATCAATTGAATGCCTCCAATAAACATGATGCTTACGAATAATCCAGTCCAGCCGATAACATAAAGTTGCGGGTGAAGCACTTTGCGTATTAATTCATATACAATGCCTAAGAATCCTAGAGTCGCCGTCATAAATCCTAAGTATGAAGCTATGCGAAGAGGTTTAATAGAAAAAGAAGTAATACCGTCAAAAGCAAAATTCAACATTTTCGAAAAAGTATAATTGGTTTGGCCAGCATTTCGTTTTTCGCGCTTAAAATACACATATTCCGTTGGATAATTACCCCATGCTACCAATCCCCGCAAAAATCTGGAATGCTCGGGTAAATTATTTAGGAACTCTACAACCTCTTGATCCAACAAACGGAAATCGCCGACATTGTCCGGAATCGGAGTATCGGAAAGAAAGTTGATAAATTTATAGAACAGCAGTGCAGTTTGTTTCTTGAAGAGATGGTCGACATTACGTTCCTGCCGTTTCGCATAAACGATTTTTGCGCCCTTTTGCCATTTTTCCACCATGCTGTGTACGGTTTCGGGGGGATCCTGGAGATCAGCGTCCATAGTAATCACGCAGTCGCCTTTCGCAGTTTCATATCCTGCACTGAGAGCCATTTGATGACCGAAGTTTCGCGTGAACGAGACGAGCTTTATTTTTTTGTCTTTCGATGCAATCTTCTTTATTTCTTCAACGCTTGTATCTTTTGATCCGTCATCGACAAAAATAATTTCGTAGTCATATAGTTTGGTTACGGGAACAAGTCTTTTTAATAAAGCATCGATATTTTTTTCCTCATTATAAACGGGAATAATGACAGAAAGAAGAAAGTTGTTGCTCATGTTACGGAGCCAGGAGTTGGACCTGGTCTAGGAGATTATG
>CAZBEJ010000038.1:0-4270 GCA_964490915.1 uncultured Gammaproteobacteria bacterium | reverse complement strand
TTCGTAGCGATCAGCGTTATCTTTATCTGATCCATCATTTTATCATCGATAACCGCACCGAATATGATATCCGCATCCGGATCCACACTTTTTGCGATAATTGATGCTGCCTCGTCTATCTCAGACATGGTAAGATCAGGACCGCCGACTACATTAAACAAGACTCCTTTTGCTCCTTCTATCGATATATCAAGCAGTGGGGATGAAACCGCCTGTTTGATTGCTGCCATTGCGCGTTTGTCACCGCTCCCAACTCCC
Source organism: uncultured Gammaproteobacteria bacterium (assembly GCA_964490915.1). Classification (GTDB taxonomy): domain Bacteria; phylum Patescibacteriota; class Microgenomatia; order UBA1406; family GWC2-37-13; genus CAZBEJ01. The sequence continues at coordinate 4,012 of CAZBEJ010000038.1, read as the reverse complement.
ATTCCCATAAGTGCGGTTCCCGAATTGTTCATCACGGTTTTGACATCAGCAAAATCAACGTTGATCAATCCCGGTGTCGTTATCAACTCTGCTATGCCCTTGACTCCCTGATTCAGTATCGAATCGATCTTTCTGAATGCATCGAGAATCGGTGTTTTTTTATCGATAACACTGAGGATTTTTTGATTGGGAACGATAATTAACGTATCTACTTTTTCTTTAAGTTTTTGAGTACCTTCATCCGCAGTAAGCCTGCGTTTTGTTCCTTCGAATTCAAACGGTTTGGTCACGACAGCAACAGTAAGTGCGCCGGTTTCTTTAGCAACTTCAGCTATTACTGGAGCTGCGCCTGTGCCTGTTCCTCCGCCTTCACCACAGGTCAAAAATACCATGTCTGCGCCTGACAATTCTTCTTTCAGGCGTTCTCGCGATTCTTCTGCAGCCTGCCTACCAGTCTCTGGGTCACCTCCTGACCCAAGACCCTTGGTAAGATTTTCACCTATTTGAATCTTTATTGTTGCCTTATTATTTAAAAGCGCCTGAGCATCCGTATTTACCGCGACAAATTCGACGCCGGAAATGCCTCCATCGTCGATCATGGAGGATAACGCGTTTCCTCCACCGCCTCCGATACCAACAACTTTTATCCGCGCAGCCTGACCTGCACGTGGTTTAATCAACATAAATCATGTAACACGCAACAGGTAACATGTAACACTTGAAATCGGCAATATTTTTCCTGTGTTACAAGATACATGGTACATATATTGTGCATTACGGTATAAACTGCTTAACCAAATTTTTTAACTTACCAACTGAATCGCCTATTGAAAAATCTTTAAGTATCTTGTTGAAATTCTTGAATCCAGCTTCCCCACCCATTATATTTTTTCTTCCGTACAAAATCAAACCTATAGTCGTCGCATATTGAGGATCCATGATTTCATCAACCAATCCCGTTACCTTTTCCGGAACCCCCAACCGGATCGGCAATCCGATAACCCGTTTCCCCGTTTCTAGCATTCCCACTGTCAGCGAACCTCCTCCGGTAATAACGAGTCCAGATGGAATTATTTGTCCGAAACCGCTCTTTTCGATTTCTTCGAAAACGAGCTTGAAAATTTCCTCTAACCGTGGCGCAATAATACCATCGACTAATGTTTTCAGGGAAACTTCGGTTACGTTCTCGGGTAGTTGCAGCTCGTTCAGATCCAGTTGAGGTGACTTGCGCCTAGCTACCGCATTAGGCCCTTTGCCTGAAAGATTTTTGCTGAGGAACAGTTTGATTTTTTCGGCGGAATCTAAAGATACGCGCAAACCGACTGCGATATCGTTCGTAATATGCCTCGCGCCAATCGGTATTGATGAAGAATACGACAATGCCCCTTCCACATATATGCATACATCGATCTTGCCGCCTCCTATGTCAACCAACACCACGCCAAGCTCCTTTTCCGTATCGGTCAATACTGCTTCTGCCGAAGCTAGACCCGAAAACACGTACCCGTCATTCGCAATCCCTAAATCATTTAAACACCTGTCTATATTTTTCAGGTTGGTTTGAGATGCGGTAATGATATGCGTTTCCACTTCCAACCGTACCCCGCTCATGCCAACCGGATTCTTTATGCCCGACTGTCCATCCACGATATAGTCACGGGGAGAGACCTCAATAATCTGTCTTGTTGTCGAAAGGGAAATTGCGCGTGCAGCTTCCACAACACGATCTACATCGTCTTCGGCTATCTCAGCCTGCGGATTCGATACGGCAACGATGCCGTGGGAGTTCAATGAAGCTATGTGCGGCCCGCCGACAGAAACGAATGCGCTGTTAAGCTTATGACCGCCCATTCGTTCCGCCTTTTCGATACTTTCCTCAACTGCTTCGGTAACTTGTTTTATATCGACGATCAAACCTTTCTTTACGCCTCTTGACGGCGTCGTGTTGAACCCAATTATCTTATTTTCCTCGCTTCCTTCCGTTTCAATTCCAACAACCGTCGCGATCTTCGAACTTCCGATATCAATTCCACAAATAAGTTTATCAGCCATCTTTCGTGTAACGTGTAACCTATAACATGTAACGTGTTTTGTTTTTCCGTTATACGTTATACGTTCTACGTTATATGGTCAGAATGTTATCAGCGGTTTGTCAAATCGCAAGTCTAAACGGGAAAAATCCCTTCCTTCTATCTTCAGCTGTTCAACGACCTGTTCGAGTTCGTAATCTTGTGTGCTCGTGTTTATTTCTGTCGAAAATACAACCTGCTTTTTTCCTAAACTACATAGTATCATATTGTCTCCATTAATATCAACGGTATCGACATTCAAACCAAGCCCTTTCATGGTTTGTAAAAAATGGAGAGCCTTTTGTATATCATCGTATCGAATCCAGTCTCCAGGTGTAACGGAATAATGGTTGATTTTCTGGTAATAATTGATCAAGGGAACCGTATATTTTTCAGACGTCGTTTTTCCCAATACTCTTCCGTCATTGGAAAGTAACATATATCCGACACTCGTTTGCATCTGCGCAAAAGGGGTATATTCCGTAACATAAAGGATAATAGTGCGGGGAAACTTCTTGACAATTGAAACTGATCGTATCGACGGATTTTCTCCAACAATTTTCCTTTTTATGCCCGGAACATCCAATGTATATATATTCACATTCCTGACTGCGTCAATTCCCTGCAATGTCTCGGACGGAGACAGTCCTTCGACGATAACATCCCGAACGATAAATTGTTGATACAGCAAAAAAAAGACGGAAAAAAAAATTGTCGTCGTTAAAAAAATAAACAACAGTGCTTTAAGTGACAGTTTACCCCGTAACCACGAGTTACGTGATCGAAACGAGTTTATCCTGACCGTATCCAAACCTACACCCGAAACATTCTGGTTACCGGGCAAGGATCTCTTTACAGATATAGCGTGTCGCATTGTATTTATAGAGACGGGATAATGACATAAATTCTTTTTTGTACGTGTCCAAATGATTAATCATACTCCTTATTTTTTTCAAAAGAAGTTCTGAGGAATCCGATTGATTAAAAACTTCACCTGTCCGGTATTTCGAGAAAATGAGAGCGTGTTTTTCCTGCTCGCCGTTCGCAGCCCATGGTAACGGAATGAATAATGCCGGTTTTTGTAGCGAAATTAACTCAAAAAAAGTGTTTGCCCCGGATCTCGCAATCACGAGATTAGCGGTCGAGTAAATATATCCGATTTCATTTTCATAAAAATGTTTACGCGGAAAATAATATTGGGAGAGTATCTTTGGGAGAGTATTTTTCAGAGAGATTGATTTCTCGTAATCTTGATATTCTTTCGTATCTCCTAATTGGTGGATCACGACAAACTCCTGAAGGAGTTCCGGCAATAAATCAAAGATGTGCGTATTGATGCTGTGGGAACCTAAAGAACCACCGGTAACATACAATACCACTCTGCCCTTTGGGACAGCAAAAGGCTGTTCGACAACGCGTCTGATATTCTCACGGACCGGGTTTCCGACCACCACGGTTTTTTTCCCGTCAAAAAATGATTTTGTTTCTTCGAATGCAACGAAGATTTTTCTTGCAACCAACCCGATCATCCTATTTGCTAATCCGGGATAGATGGTCTGCTCATGGGTATAAATCGGGATCCTAAAAATAAAGGACCAGAAAACTACCGGCAGTGCTATATATCCGCCGAACGACATGACAACATCGGGTTTCGCCGAACGGACAATCAAAAAAGCCTGTACAAAACCTGCGGGTATTCTCAATATATGTTTTAGAGACTGAAAGGAAAATATGCGGGCAACTCTCCCCGCTTCCAAGGGTATGAAACGGATGTTTTGCCGGTTAATTTCCTGATATTCCAGGGAATAGGTTTTATCCGAATCAGATGCATATTTTCTGCCTACGAAAAAAATAGTAAGATCTTTGCTGATTTTTTGTTTCCGCAGCTCCTGGATTAAAGCCATGGCAGGAGTAAAATGGCCGCCCGTAATAAGAATTCTCAT
>CAZBEJ010000037.1:0-4314 GCA_964490915.1 uncultured Gammaproteobacteria bacterium | reverse complement strand
CTAAAGCAATACGGCTTGAATATTATTTCGGAGCAAAAGAAAAAGCCATTGTATGTAAAATTCTTTGAACAGTTTTCAAACTTCTTAACAATTCTTCTTTTGGTTGCCGTAATCTTTGCGCTCCTTATCGGTGAGCAGATCGACGGCAGCCTGATCCTTGTCATTGTTATTTTGAATGCGGCATTCGGCCTGTATCAGGAATTGAAAGCAGAAGAATCGCTAGCCGCACTAAAAAAAATGACCATAAGCAACGCGCGCGTTGTCAGGGACGGTAAGGAAAGGGAGATAGACAGTAAATATTTGGTACCAGGTGACCTTGTGTTTACCGAGGAAGGATCAAAGGTACCTGCGGACGGTGTTGTGATTGAGTCCTTGAATCTTGAGGTAAGCGAGGCGGCGTTGACCGGAGAATCGTTGCCAGTAGGGAAAAACACAAAAGATCATGTATATTCAGGAACAATTATTGTAAAGGGTAGAGGACACTTCCAGGTTACGGAAACAGGAATGAATACGAGATTTGGCAAGATCGCAAAAAACCTTTCCATCATCCAAGATACGAAAACACCATTGCAAAAAAAACTGGCTGAGTTGACGCGCATGATCGGTATCACAGGAATACTATTGTCATTGGTGGTATTTGGTATTTCGATGGTGGAAGGTCTCGGTTATTTTCCCGCCTTTTTGCTTGCAGTTTCACTGGCTGTTGCTATTGTTCCCGAGGGATTGCCGGCGGTTATGACTATTATTTTATCCATCGGAGTCAAACGGATGGCCAATAAGAATACGATCATCAGAAAGCTTTCGGCGATTGAGGCACTGGGTAGTATTACGCTTATTGCAACGGATAAAACCGGCACGTTAACGACTAACAAAATGAAGGTAAAAGAAATATATATAAATAATTCACAATTTTCAATTTCTAATTTCCAATCAATTTTCAATTTTCAATTACCAAATATAAAAGAAGATGCGGCTTCTTTATTGATTCTCAATGGCATTCTTTGTTCCACCGCATCATTATCCTACAACGATAAGACAAACAATCATGACGTATTGGGTGATCCCACGGAAGGAGCACTTTTATATCTTATTCACGATCGTGGTATAGATATTAATAGGGTGCAAAAAGAATGGGATATAATTGATGAACAACCGTTTAACAGCGTGAGTAAAACAATGTCGGTCCTCGTGGTACCTTCGCGTCTTTACGACGGCCGTCACAAAGATGATACGCGTTTTTTATTCAGTAAGGGAGCGCCGGAATCGGTATTGGCACTATGTGATACAGTAGTCATTGGAAAGAGAACCGAAAAATTATCGGAAGAACAAAAAGAAAAAATAGACGAACAGGTAAATGACTGGGCAAAAAGGGGATTACGGGTGTTGGCGTTTGCCTATAAAAAAATAAATAAATCCCAAATTTCAATAAATCCCAATCGCCAAAATTTAAAAACTAAAACGTTTGGATCATTAGATTCGAATTTAGAAAATTGTTTGGAATTTGGTGCTTGTAATTTGGTTTTTTTGGGTTTAGTAGCTATTCATGATGAGCCGAGGCCGGAAATCGTGCAGGCAGTTGGGAAAGCACATCAGGCAGGTATCAAAGTAGTGATGATTACCGGTGACCGCGAACAGACTGCAGAAGCGATTGGTATTGTTGCAGGCATTATTCATAAAGGTGATGAAGTGGTAACAGGATACGAAATTGATAATTATTCCGATCGGGAGCTGAGCGAAATACTGAAGCGGGTAAAGATTTTCGCGCGGACCAATCCGTTCCAAAAGCACCGGATCGTACAACTGTATCAAAAAATGGGCGAGGTAGTGGCGGTGACCGGTGACGGCGTCAACGATGCAATTGCTTTAAAGCAGGCTGACGTAGGTGTTGCTATGGGATTGGTTGGAACGGATGTTGCCAGAGAAACTGCGGATATGGTGATAACCGACGATAATTTCGCGACAATCGTCAATGCGGTCGAAGAAGGACGAAATATTATCCAGCATCTCAAAAACGCCATTAAATACCTGCTTTCCTGCAATATTTCAGAAGCAATGACATTGATCGTCGGTTTGATGGCGGGATTACCAACATTGCTTTATCCGATACAGCTTTTATATATCAATTTGATAACAGATGGGTTGCCCGCCTTGGCGTTGTCGTTTTCGCCTCGTAATCCGCGTGTCATGGAAACCTCTGCGGAAAAAGAACTGACATTGCTGAAAAAAAAAGAACAGATCTATATTTTTGCAGTAGGTATCATTGCCGCCATTCTGGTTTTGTATTCGTATTATTTGTATGCGAATTTTTTTAAAAAATCCATTGCGTTTACCGCGGTATTTTCAATTCTTACCTTAGTCCAGTCGTTTATTTTCGTTGATCTGTGGTTATCCCATCGGTCTTTGCATCGGAATCTATTGCTTCTGAAGTCACCATTATTTATTGCCGCGTTTATTCTACCGTTCATTCTGCAGTTTTACGTCGTAGTTACGCCAGGTATCAGCCAGCTATTCAGAATAGAATCGGTTTCGGTCTATACCTATATTCAGTTTGTCGTATTCGCAGGATTTGTTTTTGTGGGAATAAAGGGCGTAAAAACAGTGTTGAGGATATAGTTTAAGCGGATTTTTTTACTGCGTTTATGATGGCTTTCGCATCGATTTCTTCGTAATAAAGAAGCTCTTGCGGTGTTCCCGAGCGCGGAGTCTTGCGGACACAGAGATGAATGAAATTGGTGACTGGTGGCTGGTGGTTAGTGGTCAGAGCTGATAATACCGCTTCCCCAAGACCTCCATACGGATAATGATCTTCAACAACAACCACATTTTTAGTTTGCATGACCAATCGATTAATCGATTGTACATCTAATGGTTTGACCGAATAACAATCCATGACAATGGTTTCAATTCCTTCTTCCGCAAGCTGTTTTTGAGCTTTCAGCGCTTCGTATACAGTGATTCCCGCGGCGATTATCAGAGCTCTTGTATCTTTAAATCTGTCATGTGTTATTAATTTGATATTTGATATTGGTGATTGGTGATTTTGCACGACGTGGATTTTGCTTCCTCCGATTTCAAACTGTTCATCGCCATGGTAAATGACCGGCGTTTTGCCGCGGGTGGTGCGCATGAAATGTAAACCGTGCATGTTCGCCATGCAGCCGGTTAGTTTTATGGTCGAGGTTCCGTCTGAAGGGTACAGAACAACGCTATCCAATATGCTTCGTTCCATGGCAATGTCTTCCAGTGCCATCTGTGAGGGTCCGTCCTCGCCGATCGATACACCGGCGTGGGAGCCGCAGATTTTAATATTGGCTCCTTTCACGGGTTCGGACGTGTCTTTTCGACTATGCATAAAGCTAGTAGGCGCTTCGTTGCTTCTATAGTTGGCAGCCACGCGTGACATAGTCTCAAATCCACGTCCTTCACCCCTCCTGATTTTATGAGAAATATGATAGTCGCTAGAGTATTGACTTATCCTCATCTGGTCAAACGCGCGGGTCAAAAACGCTGCAAAACTGGATGTAAACGGAATATAGCCGATTTTCGAGATGCCCAGCGCCGCGGAAACCATATTCTGTTCGGCAATAAACATCTCGAAAAAACGATTAGGATAGGTTTTTTTGAATTTTTCCGCATAGGTTGAATTGGAGGTTTCCGCATCAAACACCGCGATATTTTCGTTCTGTTTGCCTAAAAGAACCAATGCATCACCGTATGATTCGCGGGTTGAGATACTATCACCCGGCTTGTACGGAGATCGGATATTCGTTTTCATAGCGGGAAAACCTGGAACAGAAATGATTTCAGGTTTTGTAACTGTTCCCGTGAGTTTTGTATCAACGGGTCCAAGTTTCTTAAGCGCTTTATCAAGCATTTCTCGGGATAATGGTTTGCCGTGCCAGCCATCCTTGTTTTCGACCGCAGAAACGCCTTTTCCTTTGATGGTTTTGGCGATAATCATTGTAGGGAGTAGGGAATAGGGAATAGGGAATAGGGCTTTTTGAAATGCTTTTTGCACTTTTTTCAAATCATGTCCATCATCGATGACAATAGTCTTCCATCCGAACGATGCGATACGTTTTTCATAGGTTGTAATATCCCATCCAAGCATTGTTTCACCGCGCTGGCCCAAACGATTGACGTCGAGAATGCCGATAAGATTATTGAGTTTGTAATACGATGCAAGTTGCAGCGCTTCCCATACCTGTCCTTCTGCGGTTTCAGAATCTCCAAGAAGCACCCATACTTTTGGCTCTCTCTCAATTTTTAACTTTTCACTTTTCACTTTTAACTTTATTCCCAGCGCCATGCCGA
>CAZBEJ010000036.1:0-4441 GCA_964490915.1 uncultured Gammaproteobacteria bacterium | reverse complement strand
TCAAACCGATTTTCGCAAAAAATTCCAATGGCAGTTTTGATAGGGGAGTAGGTGTGGTAAAAATGCATTTTCCGCCCTTTTTCAGTAATTTTATGCAGGTATTCATCATGGTTTCCGGATGACGAATGTGCTCGATAAATGCGAATCCGACGATGTAATCAAACCGTTGCCCCGTTCCCTTTTTAACCCAGCGGGTTACATATGCCGCGACGGTTCGCTTTATCAGATGGACAATAGTGCTTTTTTTGTATTTCCGACGAATTCGTGTATCAAGCAGAGGATCAATAGCCACATATTGTTTGATTACTAAACCCCGCAGTAACGCATAGTGATAAAACCGTATTTTTGGCCCGCAACCCAAATCAAGGATGCTTATATTCCGTTTCCTATCCATTTTCCTGAGACCTTTTTCAAAACGCCAGATTCGTGCAACCGGTTCCAATAATGGTTCATCAAACATATTCCAAAATAAGAATACTGCTTAAATTAGGTAGGTGTCAGGCGTAAGAGAACCTACTTAATTTCCTCTAAAATATTGTATTTTATGATTTCCCAAAACGCCCTCAACGCATCCCACATCCCGATTTTTTTGCCTTCCTTATACGTCCTGCCCTGATACGAAATCCCGACTTCGTACATATTCAGGCTTTTTATTTTGGCAATCCGTGCAGTAATTTCCGGTTCGAATCCAAAGCGCTTACTTTCCAATTCCGTTGCAATCTTGCGTATAACGTCACCCCTGAATATTTTATATCCTGTTTCCATATCGGTTATGTTCATGTTTGTCAGCATATTGGAAAAGGCGGTCAAAATTTGATTAGCGACATAGTGCCAAAAGTAGAGTATTCTGCGCGGCCTGTTTGAGACAAACCGCGAACCGTATACTACATTGGCGTTAAACCTGAAAAACGGTTCGAGCAAAATCGGATATTCTGTAGGATTATATTCCATGTCCGCATCCTGAACCAGTACGATATCTCCGGCTGAGGCAAGAAAACCCGTTTTTAAAGCACTTCCTTTCCCTTCGTTACGGTTTTTATGTATTAATTTTGTAATTATTTTTTTGTTATTAAAAATTGATTTGTGATTGGTGAGTTGTAATTTGATATTTTTGAATGTTTTGTCAGTGCTTCCATCATCAATAATGATAATTTCCTTATTCATGCTGAACGCATCTGCGCGAAGAACTTTCCGAATTGTTTCCCCTATATATTGTTCTTCGTTGTAAACCGGAATGATAATTGAAAGTGTTTTAAAATGCATACTCAACTAAAATTATCTGTATTACTTATTCCAACCATGTGGATGAGAATTGTACCATTTTACCAACGAATTCACACTGTCTTTGATGGAGCGTTTCGGTTCCCAACCAAGTACTGTTTTTGCTTTATCAATTGCCGCTATTTTTTTCGCATCGTCGCCCTCACGCGGCGTTGTTTTTTCCAGGGTGAATTTTTTTCCGGTGATTTCCTGTACCTGGCTCACGATTTCCAAGACGGAATTTCCGCTTCCGGTCCCCAAATTGATCACGTCGCTTTTGCCGTGGTCAAACAGATGCTCAAGCGCTTTCAGGTGAGCTTCGTTCAGATCAACCACATTGACGTAATCGCGGATCGGCGACTTATCCGGCGTATCAACTTCGGGATAGGTCAGATAAAACGGCTCTATACCCAATGCGCCCCGTACCGCATTCTGTACAAGGAGCGTGGAGGGTTTTTTCGAATCGCCAAGCATTCCGTCATCAACTGCCCCGCAGACATTAAAATACCGTAAAATCATATACTGCAGTCCTTTGAGTTTTCCGTACCAGTCTATGAGCTGTTCGACCATTCGTTTTGAAGCACCATAAGGCGTATTCGGGTTAATCGGATGGCTTTCGTCCATGGGCATATACTGAGCTTCTGCGTATATGGCGCAGGTTGACGAAAAAATCAGCCTGTTCACCGTATGTTTCATCATTGCCGCCAACAAATTCTGTGTTCCGCAGACATTATTGGAAAAGTATTTCTGGGGATTTTTCATTGATTCGTCAACTAAACAAGAAGCCGCGTAGTGAAGTACCGCGTCGATATTTTTTTCTTTTTGAAAAATAATATCCAGGTTTTCGATCAGATCAACCGCATACCATCTAAATCTCGTTTCATCATATTTTTGAGAAAGAAATTCCAACGGTTCGCGGAATCCTGTGCTGAAATTGTCCAAAGCTATTACCGTATAGCCGTTTTGCAACAAAAGATAACTGGCAACCGATCCTATATATCCTCCCGCTCCGGTTACCAGAATTGTTTTTTGCATGTCCTTATTGTACTGCATTCATCAATAATTGTGAAGCATCGAACAGGCCCTCCTGCTATTATTATTCAGCTTGATTTCTTCATTCTCTGCTGACTATTCCATTTTAATTTTTAATGTATGGAGCGGGTGCCAGTGAATTCTGCCTTCAGCCAAGAATATTCCACCGAAGACCAAAAAGGATCCGAGAAAAAAATAGATATTCGGGTATTCACTAACTAAGGGCATGGCAATCAATACAGCCGCAACCGGATCGATATACATTAAGAGTCCCACTTCCTGCGCTTCGATCTTCTCCATGGCGTAGAAATAGAGATAATAGGCGAAAGCGGAAGAAAAGAAAACACCGAAGACAATGCCGGTCCATCCGTGAATATTCAGTTGGTTAAACAACCATGTCTGCAGTTCTTTCATCATAAACGGAATGAATGGCAGCGAACCGATGAGGAACGTCAAACACGTAACCTGAATCGCATCCATGGTTTTCATTACCTTCTCGCCGAAAATCGTATTGAACACAGACCCCAACATGGCAATGAACAAAAACATGTTTCCTATGAATGCCAGAGTAAATGGCGGAATATTTGAAATGGCGAATTTGAAAATCGGTGACCCGGCTCCCCAGATGATATTGGTAATAATGATGGCAACTATCGGATTCATGTATATTTTTTATGCAGGTATACAAAAAGCTCAGCCAAAATCCCGGTCATAATGACCTGTAAACCTACGATAATAAACAGAATACCATACAAAAGAAGAACGCGTCTATACAAAAGCATGCCGAAAAACATCCGTTCTACCGCTAAAGTGACTGTGATGATCGACCCGATCAGTAACAATATCGCGCCTACTGGTCCAAAAAACTGTAATGGTTTTTCCGAAAACCTGAATATGAACAGCGCTGTCAGCGTATCAAAAACACCGATAAATATTTTTGAGGGTCCGAATTTGGAATGACCGTATTTCCGTTCATGGTTTTGAACAGGAATTTCAGTTACTTTATATCCTTGATAGTATATGGCCAGCGGAAAAAACCTGAAATTGTTTCCATAAAATATGAAGTCATTGAGTATTTCCCGCCTGAATGATTTGAATCCGCAATTAATGTCAGAGAACGGTGAGCGCAAGAATTTCTGCAGGAATAGCCGCGCACAATACGAATAGGTCTTGATAAGAAAGCTGTCTTTCCTTCCGACCCGTATGCCGTTTACTAAATCGTATCCCTGTTTGATTTTTTCTAGAAATCTTGGAATATCGTTCGGGTCATCCTGCAAATCAGCGTCCATAAAAACAAGTATGTCGCCTGATGATGCTTGGTATCCTGCTGATAAAGCTCTACCTTTACCATATTGTTTTCTGTTTGTAATAATCTTTGTATATCTATCCGAACTGAGTTCAACCTCCGATCCATCATTTGATCCGTCATTGATAAATATTAATTCATAATTTGCTTTTAGCTTACCGCAAACTTCATGAAGTTTTTTTTGTAGAGGAGCAAGATTTTTTTTCTCGTTGTTGAATGGGATGATGATACTGATCATTATATAAGTTTATAAAGTTCATAAAGTTTTTAAAGTTTATAAAGAAAAAACGATTCTCTCCTTTATGAACCTTATATACTTTACGAACTAATTACCTTCTTGTAAATTTCTAAGTTTGCACTTTTATATATCAATTTGAACCTCCGGTCTTTTACCAATTTTTCGTATATAGGGATAAGTATGCCTTTTTCAGGATAATTATATACTTCCTTGTGCCGGATTAACACATAATCGGCCTGGGGATAGCTGTCTCCGAAAAGGTACAGATATCTCCTGTCGGAAAAGTGAGGAGCAACCTGACCGGTTGCCGATATCTTAATATGTTCATCCTTGAGTATGTTTGACCATATGGCAACTTCCCGAGTCGCGGCCTGCGGGTATACCAGCGCATTGATGTCTTGCTCCCTCGTGAAAGGCAACGGGCCTTTGAGATAAGAAAATATCAAAGAACTTCCGATGATTGCAATAATGAGGAAAAACGGGTGCTTGACCATACTTTTTAATTTTTCATTTGATTTTTTGATATTAAGTATCTTATATGCTCCATATACTGAAGCAAAAAACACGAACGGCTGGATGATTGACGTATAGTGGTAAATAATATT
>CAZBEJ010000035.1:0-4594 GCA_964490915.1 uncultured Gammaproteobacteria bacterium | reverse complement strand
CCCGAATCCATTGCTTCGGATGAAAACGTCGCGCCATGGATACCGTCCTGTCCGACGCGTCCACCTATCATGATAATATAATCACCAGGTTGGGCTTTTTTTACATACATTTTCTTTCCGTGGTTTTTCTTGGGAATCAATCCGACGGTACCGACGAAGACCAATGGTTTTCCCTTGTAGCGTTTGTCGAAAACCATGAATCCCTGCGGAGTCGGAATACCTGAACAGTTTCCGCCCGAGTTTACGCCTTCTATGACGCCCAACATGATGCGTTTCGGCTCGAGCATTTTTTGTGTGAAGTTCGGGCCTTTGTATAAGGGAGACGTATCTGACGGATCGGCAAAACAATATCCGTATCTATTGATAATCGGTTTTGCACCCAAACCGAACCCGATGGTGTCGCGGTTCACGCCGACTATTCCGGTTATGGAGCCCCCGAACGGGTCAAGCGCAGACGGGCTGTTGTGCGTCTCGACTTTGTCCGTAATCAAATAATCTTTGTCGAACTCGATGGCTCCTGAATTATCAGTGAAAACAGAGTAACAGATGTCATTTTTACCTTTCGCTTTCCTGATTTTTTCCGTAGCAGCTTTTATGTACGTATTAAAAAGACCGTCTTTCACCTCATCCATGGGATCGGCAAATATCGTATGCTTGCAGTGTTCTGACCAGGTCTGTGCAATTGTTTCAAGCTCTATATCTGTGGGATTCCTCGCTTTTTTCTTGAAATATTTTTGGATTGCTTTCATGTATTCCAACCTAAGAGCCAAAGGCCCGCGCCGCGTTCCGTCGGAATTCCTGATCCCTTTTTTTCCGATATCGGTCAATTCCTGATCGTTCACATCAAGATCTACCTCGCATACCTTTTGCGTCTGATCCAATTTAACAAGTGGAATAATCTTACCCATCCCCTTGTCTCTTTTATATTGATCAAAACTCTTGATGATCACCCGCTGGATAACCGGATTATGTAAACTATCTGCGATTAGTTTTACCTCTTCTTTGCTTACGTTTCCGTCTATGAAAGTAATTTGAGAGGTGTAAACCTGCTCTCCGTTCTTAAACGTTATCTTCAACAAGTCTTCGATGGACTCCTGCGCCGTATTGGCGACATTATCGGTTACTCCAGGCAGATACCCTACTTCAATTGCCCAATTGAATTTTTTTGGAGAAAGGGATGTATTTATACCCGCTTCCTGGACAACCGGATTAATCAGCATACCGACAATATTTTTTAATTGGCCGGCTGAAAATTCCTTATCAACACTATAAACATCCACCAGATATACATCTTTTATTTTTTCTTTCAAACCATTAGATTCAAATTTTCTTTTTTTTACCTGCGCTCTGGTATCGGGAATTTTAGAAATAATTTCAATACGGTTAATCATAATGGCGGGTTTGTAAATTATTTTTTTAATGCTTTTTTTCCAATATCCTTCCTGTACCGCATTCCTCTGAAATACACTGCTTTTTTGCCGATTATCGAGTAAGCATTTTTTATTGCCGATTTAATATCTTTTCCTTTTGCGGTTACTCCCAATACTCTTCCCCCGCTTGTTACCGCATAATTGTCTTTCATCGCGGTGCCTGCCTGAAAAACAACTGTTTCTTTTCCATAATTCCTGTCCAGACCGTGAATTATTTCCCCTTTGTCATAATGGCCCGGATATCCTTTTGAAGCAATAACCACGCAAATGGACGAGCCGCGGTGAAACGTTATTTTTTCTTTTCCGAGAGTTCCGTTTGCACATGCATATAACGCTTCAAACAGATCGGATTTGAACATCATCATGATGGGTTGCGTTTCCGGATCGCCGAATCGGGCATTGAATTCCAATACTTTCGGACCGGCATCCGTCATCATCAATCCCGCATATAACACTCCCTGGTATGGAATTCCTTCTTTTTTCATTCCGGTTATTGTGGGTTTCAATATGGTCTCGAAAGCCTCTTTTTCCGCCTGCTTCGTGAAGAACGGAACCGGCGCATATGCTCCCATACCGCCGGTATTCGGACCTTTGTCATTGTCGAAAATCCTTTTATGATCCTGTGCTGAAACCAAAGGTACTATGGTTGTTCCGTCGGTCAATGCCAAAAGCGACACCTCAGGACCGGATAACCGTTCCTGGATAATGATTTCACTCCCTGCATCTCCGAATATTTTTCTGACCATAATGTCTTCAATCGCATTTGTCGCATCTTTTTTTGTTTGGGGTAAAATGACCCCTTTCCCCAATGCCAGACCGCTTGCTTTGATAACAATGCTTAATGGATCACGGGAATTGACGAATTTCAACGCTCTTTTATAGTCTTTGAACGGATAGGAAAAAGGCTGGGGGATATTATTCCGTTTCATAAATTCAACCGCCCATGCCTTACTCGTTTCCAACTGTGCCGCTCTTTTGGTCGGCCCGAAAATCACCAACTTATTTTTCCTGAAAAGATCAACAATGCCTAATGCTAACGGAGCTTCCGGGCCAACAATAGTCAATCCAATACTATTTCTCAGTACAAATTGAAGCAATTTTTCGATTTCAGAAGCTTTTATATCGACATTCTCTCCTAATTGTGTTGTCCCTCCGTTTCCCGGAGCAAAGTAAATCTTTCCAACCCGGTTTGATTGTTTCAGCTTCCAACCCAGTGCGTGCTCCCTACCGCCGCTTCCAATTATTAAAATTTCCATAGCTGTTATGATTCAGCATCGTGAAAAAATTGCTTTTGCTTGCGTCATATCATCAATTGCATAACCTCATCAATGATGTAATAAGGATCGTGTGTTCCTGCTGTTTCAATCGGCTGTATAATAACTCGACCGTATCGTCTTTGTGGATCTTTTCGTATCCCCTGCCAAGAACCTTTCCGAAATCAACTTCCTTGGACAGGAAATGTACGGAAGAACCCGCGTAGGTTACCTTGTTGTCAAGAAAATTTTGGACAGCCTTATCGGTAAATTTCTTTCTGTTCCACAATCCCAAGGTGTTATCGGGATTTTTTACTGCGCCGTCTATCGTGTCCGGAATCAAACCGGGGTGGATATTGATGATTTTATTGGAAAACTTAGCGATCATTTCGTCCGGAATCATCTTCTTCCAACCCCCTAATACAATGTAATCGCACGGGTATGTTTTCTTAAGCAATGGTATCAGATTTTCGTCTTTACTTAAAATATGCGTCGGAATGTTGTATTTTTTTGCGCGTTGCAATCCATACGCGTCTTTTTGATCACTGACGACAACCACGATCTTCGCCTTTAAACTCCGGTTTTCGATAGCGTCTATAATCGCCTGTAGGTTGGTTCCGGTACCTGCGTTGGAAATCAATACCGCGAGTTTTTTTTCCTTTTCCAGCATGTCTTTGGTGAAATTAGTATCGATCGGTACAGGATATTTGCCGGTAAAACAGGCCGTGCACAAACTGTTTTTATTCTGATGCGATGCCTGAATCATGCCACTCAAACTTAAATACGCCAACGAATCGGCTCCGATAAACGCTTTTATCTGATCAACGCTTTTTTCCGACGCAATAAGTTGTTTTCTGTTTGGCGTATCAACGCCGAAATAGCATGAAAACGGAATAGGCGGGGAACAGATGCGGACGTGTATTTTTTTTGCGCCGCACTGCCTGAGTATCTGAATTATTTTTTTCATGGTCGTTCCGCGAACCAAAGAATCGTCAACGATAATGATGCGTTTTCCTTTTACTATTTTTTTTAACGGGTTGAATTTTATTTTTACCCCTAGTTCACGCATATGTTGCTCGGGTTGGATAAAGGTCCTGCCGATGTAACGGTTCTTGATAAGAATTTCTCCAAACGGAATCCCCGATGCTTTCGAAAATCCGATTGCGGCTGATGTTCCGGAATCCGGAACCGCAACAACCAGATCAGCCGAAACATGCGCTTCGTACGAAAGGATTTCGCCTGAACGTTGTCTCACCTGATGGACGAGTTCTTTATTCATAATACTGTCGGGACGGGCTAAATATATATATTCAAACAAGCAAAATGACATTCGGGAAGACTTTGTCTGAACCGACTTCATGCCGTGCTCGTCCACGGAAATTATTTCTCCGGGTTTGACGTCGCGTACATAGTCGGCACCGATCGTATCCAAAGCACACGTTTCCGAACTGAAGATGAAATCGCCGTTCATTCTGCCGATAACCAACGGCCTGAATCCTTTGGGATCACGGAATGCCAGCAATTTTTTCTTTGTCACCGCAACAACGCTGAATGCACCGTTCAAAAGCGGCATTGCATTCTTGATTTTTTCTTCCCATGATTTGCCTGACATCCGCTCGATAACACAAGCCATTGCCTCTGTATCGCTTGTTGAGTAAAGCTTTCTTCCATTCAATATTTTTACAAGTTCAGGGACATTAACCAGATTACCGTTATGAGCAAGTGCCATGCCGTCGTTCTTGAATTGAAGTGTTACCGGTTGTACATTATTCAACGTATTACCGCCTGTAGTCGAATATCGAGTATGCCCGACTGCGATAAATCCTTTGAGTTTTGAAATATTATTTTCGTTGAAGATTGACGAAATGAGACCAAGTCCTTTGATGCAGTTGATTTTTTTTCCGTCTGAAA
>CAZBEJ010000034.1:0-4672 GCA_964490915.1 uncultured Gammaproteobacteria bacterium | reverse complement strand
TCACGAGCGTATAAAACTTTCAGGATTATGTAGATATAATTTTCCTTATCTACGACAAATACCTCTTGACATAGTTTAATCTACGTTTTATACTATTAAACGTAGATATAGATATTTTAATCTACGATTAAATTATGAGAACAGGTAACTATCAAAATCAGCTAAAAGGAGAGCTTCAATATAAAGTTTTTATACCTAACAATCTTCCATTACAACTAAATATTGATCCTCAGTTACAGACGCTTCTATCGAGAGCCGATCAAGCTTTGGGCAGGCTTGATACTGTTGGCGAGGTTGTACCAGACGTTGATTTTTTTATCTTGATGTATGTCAGAAAAGAAGCTACTTTATCCAGTCAAATTGAAGGAACACAAGCAACTTTTGTCGATGTATTAAAGGCGGAATCAAAAATCCAAGATGCGGAAATGCATAAAGATGTTGATGAAATCCTCAATTACATTAATGCGATGAATTACGGTTTAACCAGATTACGCGAGCTGCCTTTATCATTAAGACTGTTAAAAGAAATTCATGCGCTTCTTCTCAAAGGCGTACGAGGCGAATGGAAAACGCCTGGAGAATTTAGAGTATCACAAAACTGGATTGGAGGTTCAAGTATCCAAACTGCAGCCTATGTTCCTCCGCCGCAGTCGGAAGTAATGCCTCTGATGGGAAATCTTGAATTGTATCTACACAGTACCGAACCTATACCGATATTATTAAAAACAGGTATTATCCATGCACATTTTGAGACAATTCATCCGTTTTTAGACGGTAACGGAAGGATTGGAAGATTATTGATAACTTTCTATTTATGTCAGCAAGGCGCTCTAACTAAACCACTTTTATACCTTTCTGAATTCTTTAAGCAGTACAGGCAAATTTACTATGACAAATTAAATGCATATAGAGAAAAAGACGATATTGAAGGATGGCTCAAGTTTTATTTGGAAGGAATCGCCACAACTGCTGATAGAGCAGTTGCTACTGCCAGAAAAATGATTAAATTAAAAGAGGAGCATACTCAAAAAGTTACTTTATTAGGCAGATCGGCGGAAAGAGGAATGAAACTTTTAAATGCCTTATATAAAAAACCTCTTATAACTGTTAAAGGGGTTGAGAAAGTAACAGGACTCAAAAATCCAAACGCCTTGAATCTAGTGGCAAAACTTGAAAAAACTGGAATTCTAAAAGAAATAACCGGTAAAACAAGAAACAGAATTTACTCTTATCAGGACTATATAGATCTTTTCACTTAAGACAAGCTCAATCCTAAATATTCCTGTCAAAATTTGGTATATACTATTTCCTGGTGGACAGAGTCGTAAAAAGTTCTAATTCTGTTCACTAAGGAGCTCACGAGCATAAAAATATGGTAGCAACAATAAGTCAGCTTCAAAAAAGGTTCAAATCCAGTTGGTATAGTTACATTTATAAATGGCAATGAATTATTACAATTGGTATGCCGGAAATCACTGTTATCCGAAATGTTCAAATGAAAAAGTGCTAAAATGTCGGAAGAAAATAGAAGAAGCGGTACAAAAATGTAAAATAAATAGTCATAAAGAGTTTGTTAGTTTAGTAAGAAATGAGCTTAAAATTTGCGATTTGTCAGCAACAGAATATATTCGAAATGTATACAAAGAGCCTCTTTGTCATCACTCAAATCATATGAAAATAAATCAAATGGATGAAAAGGAAAAACAGATTTTTCAGAAAATACAGGAATTGACACTAATTCTCATGTGGATGGCAAGATTTAGTGATCAGAAAATAGATAATCAGCCTATTTGGAGAGCGTGGAAAGGATACGATTTTAAAGTATTGGACTCTCTGCTTGAAAACCAATACGTCACTTTTTCGTATAAATCAAAAAGCATTTTATTAATGGATAAAGGAATCAATAAAGCAAAAGAATTAATACATAAATATCAGTTGGAAAAATAACCATATGTTGAATTTCAGATTAGGAAAGATTGTTTCCTATGTTAGAAAAAGCGGTGCAGATATTGAAAAAGCAGCCGATGAATTTTTTGACGGCATAGAAGTTAAACATAAATTGCCAAATGCTGAGCAAATATCCTCTCTTTTTAATGAGTGGCTCATTTTTGATTATAAATTTCAGACAGGAACATCTATTTCAACAGATTACTATGTGAAAAATCCGGACAGTCTGACTGAAGATATTATGGGCGAATTAAAACAAATTATCGAAACGGAAACTTATGAATTGTTTGAACTGGAAGACGTTAAACCCGGAGAATACGTGATCGTCTATTCGTTGTTTGGCGGGAAAAGATATAAGGTGATTGAAAGAACATTTTCTCAAGAAGCTGTTGGCAAAAAAGGCAGTTTCTATAATCGTATCGCTAAAGTAAATGGTAATTATTATTTTGTCGGTAGTAATCCTGTTTTTCTTCCCATCACTCATACCGATCGCTCAAGAAAATTTTATCTTAAAATGGATAAGTCTGTTTTAAGTCCAAAAGATGCTTTAAGATTTTTAATACGGCAAAAGGGAGATGAAGAGATGGATAAAGATTTAAAATATCTGCAAACAAAAAACGGTATTAAGTTAAAGCAGACGGAATTAGAGAAAGAATTCACTATCTTAAAAAAGAAGCATAAGGTTAATATATCTTTCGACAAATTGGTTACCTTTGTATATAACGAAGCATACAAAGATCATTTTGCCGATTTTTATAAGGATATAATTAAAATAGGAATTCCCGAAAAAATGATTTTTGAAGAAAATAAATTCTTTCAGGATCTGTGGAATTTTTTCCCTCATAAAATATTAAGCAGTAAATGTCCAGCAGAAGTTTACAAAAAAACATATGGAGTCTAAACATCTTTTCTCCGACGAGCTTGCTTATAGTGTAGCTACGTTTACATCGTATGAAAGAGGGAAAGAATATTTTGAAGACGGTTTGGTGAAAAAAATATGGGTAGAAGGAGACACATATGAGGCATTAGTGTATGGGTCAAAGCATTATAACGTTTCAATGAAATTTGAAGATGAAGAATTGACTTTTGACTGTAATTGCCCATATGAAATGGAGGGAGCATGTAAGCATGTTGTAGCGGCGATTTTCGCTTTCTCAAAAGACGATAAATTTATTTCCAAAAATCCGGCGAACCCAAAAGAAAAAAATAAGCAGACCGTTAAAAACTTAGTGAAACAATTAACAAATTCCCAACTACGGGTTTTTACCCAGAAGTTATTAGAAAAGCAGCCTTCTTCTATCAATGATCTTAAAATTTTCATGCAGGGCCAGAAACAGACGCCAATAACAATTAAGCAATATAAAAATAAATTCAAAGACAAACTTGATAGCTTAAATCTTTCTGATCTTATTCAAGTATGGTATAGTCAGGGAGAAGATTATTACGGTGAAGGATATGAAGCATATTCCGATACGGAAACGCCTACCGGAATTGTCGAGGAATATATCGAGGAAGCAGAAGAATATAACAAAAACCAAAATCAAGGAGAAGCTCTAAAAATATATCAAGCCCTGTTTGAATCGTTTGGTGAAAAGAAAAACTCACTCAAAGGTGAAGAAGAAGAACTCGAAGATTGGTTTTTGGAAGAAATGGACAAAATCCTTATGCAATATATAAAAACACTTCAAAATGCCAATAATAAAAACCTTAAAGAGATCGGGATTACTTATCTTTGCCGGTTGCTGGAACAACGACTATACGATATCGAGCAATATGATATTTTTACTGGTTTAAAAAGCGTTATTCATACAAAAGATGAAGGCGGAATAGGTTTATCTTCTTTAACAAAAACCGTTGCTAAAAAAATATTAACGATTCCCGAAAGTTCACTTTTAGCTTATTTGTATTTCCTAACAGAAGATTATTTCCGTTTTGAAAAAATATCATTAATAAATATAAAAGAAAATCCTGATTTAGTCTTGGATTTATTAAAATATTACAGTCAAAATAGCAGAAATGATGAAGCGATAAATATGGCTCAAAGTGTATTAGTTCAAATCTCAGGTAGAAAACATGATGATTTCTCCTATCTTGAACACCCTATCAATTATCTTGGTCTTGAAATCCAGATAAGAATATTGTTAAAATCGCTTGTTTCATCTGAAACAGATTATCCAGAAGCCGTGAAAAATGAAGAACAATTATTTTTGAGGACTCAATCACTCTCCGATTATAAAGAATTGATTAGAATGTATAAGAGTCTTGAAGAAAAGCAGAAATTTTGGGAAGAAATGAAGGAATATTTTTCCCAGTTAGGCGAAATAAAAACAATATTTAAAGTATTCCGTTTTGAAAACAAAAAAGAAGGAGTTTTGGATTTGATAACAAAATATCCCAACTCTGATTGTTTTCCCGATATGGTTGCTTTTGTCCAGAAAGATTATCCGGAGCCTTGTTTTATCAGTTATAAAAAGAAGATAGAGGACATATTGCAGGAAACTAATGTAGAAAAATATAAACAGGCAGCCTACCACCTTAAAAGAATGAAACAAATTGGAAAAATACAAGAATTCAACCACTTTTTGCATTGGATAAAAGACATGTACTGGCGAAGAAGAAGACTGTTAGAAGAGTTAAGAGATGTATAATAATAGATTGAATTTATCTAACGATCAAAGTTTGGTATATACTATTTCCTGGTGGACAGAGTCGTAAAAAGTTCTAA
>CAZBEJ010000033.1:2736-4680 GCA_964490915.1 uncultured Gammaproteobacteria bacterium | reverse complement strand
TCAAGAACAGCAAAAATTAAAAGACCAGATTTGCAAATAAATGGTGATATTTGTCATTTGAAATTTAGTTTTCAGTCTGCTATGCTTTTTCCACTATGGAAATCAAATATTTAGGTCATGCCTCGTTTCTTATTAAATCAAAAAATGCCCGTATTGTCACTGATCCGTTTGATCCCTATATTGGCATAAAATATCCGAAAGTCGAGGCAGATGTTGTTACGGTTTCACACAGTCATAAGGATCACAGCAGAGCAGATCAGATCGGTGGGAATCCGTTGGTTATCGATATGCCGGGTGAGTTCGAAAAACTTGGGGTACGCATTTTTGGATTCAAGACATTCCATGACAAGAAACAAGGCGCAGAGCGGGGAGAAGATATCATGTATAAGTTCGAATCCGAAGGAATTTCGGTTTTGCACTGCGGTGATTTGGGACTGGTGCCGGACGACGCGTTTTTGGATATGATCGGCGACGTAAACGTTCTCATGGTTCCTGTTGGAGGATTCTATACCATTGATCCTGACGAAGCAGCGGAACTCGTGAAGAAAATCGAACCATCGATTGTTATACCAATGCATTACAATCATCCGAAACTTAACCAGGAACATTTTTCCAAACTGGCGGGAGTTACCGAGTTTCTTAAAAAATTCGGTGCCGAATCATTGCATCCTGAACCAAAATTAATGGTACGCAAAGAAGATTTCGGACAGGAAATGAAAATCGTTACTCTTGATATCACGTCATAATAAATTCAATATCCAATACCTAATTACTAATAAAATTTTTAAAATCTAATTTTTAGTTAATTTGATATTGATTTTTTGTCAGAAATTGGGAATTAGAAATTAGATATTTCATAATGGCTTCTTCAGACAGATTAAAAGTTCCTCCCCATGATCTTGACGCTGAAAAGTCGGTGCTCGGCGCCATTCTTATTGATTCATCCGCGATAAATCTGGTGGCGGATTTTTTGAAATCAGATCAATTTTATATTGCCGAACACCAGCTCATCTATTCCGCAATGATCACTCTTTTCGAAAAACAGCAGCCGATCGATCTGGTTACCCTAAAAGATGAGCTGAAGCAGGAAGGAAACATAAAAAAAATAGGCGGTCAGGCTTATCTTTCGGATCTTATCAATGCGGTGCCGACGTCGGCATATGTTGAGCACTATGGGCGGATCGTGAAAGATCAATATACCAAGAGAAAACTCATCGAACTATCGTCTCGTATGGTTGAAAAATCATTCGACGAAAAAGGAGACACGAAAAAATTACTGGATGAGGCCGAAGTCGAGATATTCGCCTTGGCACAGCAGCATTTGCATCAGGATTTTATCGAGTTGAAGGAAGTTTTGGCTGAAAGTTTTGAACGATTGGAAGAGTTCATAAAAAAGGGAGCAACGCTTCGGGGAATATCAACAGGATTTACAGATCTTGATAACAAACTGGCGGGTATGCAGAACTCAAACCTTCTTGTCTTGGCAGCCCGGCCCGGCATCGGAAAAACTACACTGGCATTGAATATGGCTTTAAGCGCCGCAACAAAGCATAAGGTTTCGGTAGGATTTTTTTCACTCGAAATGAGTAAAGAAGAGTTGGTTGACCGGTTATTGGTCGGCCAGGCGGATATTGATGCGTGGAGACTCAAGACGGGCAAATTGTCGGATGACGATTACAGAAAACTGACAGAAGCCATGGGAGAACTTTCCGAAGCGCCGATATTTATCGACGATACGCCGGGTGCATCGATATTGGAAATGCGAACCAAAGCGAGGAAATTGAAGGTAGAAAAAAACATCAAGCTTATTATCGTTGATTATTTGCAGTTGGCCAATGCAGGCAGGTTTTATGAATCGCGGGTAACCGAGGTATCAATTATTTCCCAAGGGTTGAAAAACCTAGCGCGTGAATTAAAAATACCCGTTATTGCGATTTCGCAGTT
>CAZBEJ010000033.1:0-2636 GCA_964490915.1 uncultured Gammaproteobacteria bacterium | reverse complement strand
GGGGACAATTCCAAGTTAAAAATTAAAAGTGAAAAGTCAAAAGTTTTTTGTTCATTAATACCAATCTACTTATCAAATACCCAATCATTCCTCCTCCAACAACGTCAAGAAAAAAATGGCACTGAAGATAGATACGGGACAATCCGATTATAACCGCAATAAAATAATAGCCGTATTTCCGTTTCCTGTCGAATGCTGCAATAATACCTGCAGCTGCAAATGCCAGGGAACTGTGACCTGATGGAAAGGAAAAATCAGTATCACAGGTTTTGATGGTTTTTCCACCGATGACTTTTTGCAGCGAAGTATAGGTAATGATCGGTCTTGGCCTGCGGATAAGATTTTTCAACCCAACCACCAGCAAGCTTACGATCATAATACTCAGACCCAGATACACCACAAACCGTTTGTCTATGCGTTCCTCGAAGAAAACAAGAAGCAGGGCAATAACCAACCATATTAAAATGGAGTTTCCGCGCAATGAGAAAAAAGAAAAAAACAGGTCAAAAAAATATGTATGAGGTATAAATGCATTGATTGCATTGGTAATAAGAATATCCGTATGAAGAAGTGCCTGTACCATACGTGTTAAGTATACATAATTGAATAGCTCCTATTCCAGTTTATACACATATATAGGATGTACTTTTGCCATGTGTTTTTTTTCGAATCCTGACAGATACGGTACCTGGTACATATAGGAAACAATCGTACAATGAGGCAGTTGTTTCTGGATATTTTTGACTGTTTTATCCAGATACCAGGGCGAGATATAGAGATAGAAAACAGGATTGAGAATGGAGAATTGAGAATGGAGAAAAGAAAAATCCATGGTGAACATGTCGGCGTACCCTATGCGTATGTTCTGCTTATTCTGGTGAAGGAGTTTCCTTATATATAATACTATTAATAGCATCGGGTTGATTTCGGTTGCGATAAATCTGGTATCAAGATCGTTTTCATACGCTTGACTCGCTGCATTGAATATTACTGTCCCTGATCCTGCGCCAAGGTCAATAATTGTTTGATTATTTGTTAACCGGAGCGCTTTTAAGATAAGTCTCAAATCCTTTTTATTGGATGGAAAATACGGAATCGGCGAGAGTTGGGGAGAGGCAAAGAATGCAATAATGACAAATAAAAAAACGACGATGAGTATAAAAAATACCATATTATCATTGTATCATTGGAACGCTCACTATCATATCTCATCGAAAAATCATCGAAAAATCTTTTGACAAATAGCTCTCTGTCTGATAAAAATATAACGTACAAAACCAAAACTACGTGAAGACCAACCAATACTTCAATTCAGGTATCGAGGAGCCAATCACTCCCATTGATGGGAGATATCGTGATAAAGTCCAAGAATTAGCTCCTTTTTTTTCCGAATACGCTTTGATGAAGTATCGCATTCTGGTAGAGCTGCAATATTTGAAAAAACTTTCATCTAAAGGCATAATTCCAAAGTTATCCAAAACAGAAATACAGTCTTTCGATCGTATCGTAGATGGCTTTGATCCTCGAGAGTTCCAGAAGGTAAAAAAAATAGAGCAGAAGATCAATCATGACGTAAAGGCGGTTGAGTATTATCTTCGTGACATGTTTGTAACTATGAAACTTGATAGATACGCTTCATTCATTCATTTGGCCTTGACTTCATACGACACCAATGACCTTGCGTATGCGTTACTGTTGAAGAACAGTTCTAAAACAGTGTTGATTCCATTGCTTGAACAGGTGACCGGTTTGCTAAAAGATCTGTCAATGAAAACAAAACAGATTCCCATGCTTGCCCGTACGCACGGTCAGCCCGCAATACCGACGACATTCGGAAAAGAAATTGCAAACTATGTTTACAGGCTGCAAAAACAGCTTATCCGAATGAGAAGATTCAAGTTCGAAGGAAAGTGCAACGGAGCGGTCGGGAACTTCAATGCCCATTACTTTCTTTATCCGGAAAATGACTGGATAGGATTCAGCAAGGAATTTATTGCTGATTTCGGTTTACGGCCCAATGTATATACAACCCAACTTTTGGCGCATGACAACTGGATTGAGTTTTTTCAGATCATTACCTTGGTAAATGGCATTTTGGTAGATTGTGCGGTAAATTTCTGGCTATATATTATGCTTGAAACATTGGTTCAGAAAAAAAACAGTCAGGAAGTGGGATCTTCCACTATGCCGCAAAAAGTAAACCCCATTAATTTCGAGAACGCCGAGGGTGTTTTACAACTTGCCAACAGCCAGCTCGAATTTTATGGTAGAAAACTTGTTTCGTCACGGTTGCAGCGCGATCTTTCCGATTCGACCGTGCGCCGAACTTTCGGTATCGCATTTTCATATACAGTTCTCGGATGGAAAAGCATGATCAGCGGCATGCACAAAATCAATGTAAACGAACCAAAGATGCAACAGGACCTTGACGAGCACTGGGAGGTATTGGCTGAGGCTTTACAGACATATCTGCGGTCAGTCGGAGACGAAAAGGCATATGAAAAATTAAAAGGCCTGACCCGCGGCAAAAAAATCACGGAGCAGACCTATTTCAAGATACTGGAAGAACTCCATCTGGAGAAGGAAAAAAGACTTTTGGAACTGAGGCCGGAAAAATATATCGGTCTGGCTGAAAA
>CAZBEJ010000032.1:1401-4740 GCA_964490915.1 uncultured Gammaproteobacteria bacterium | reverse complement strand
TATATTCAGAGATAATTTTCGGTAATTCGTCAAATTTTAATGCTTCGTTTTTCAGAATTTTCTTTAAGGTCAAAAATGGGACATAGCCATCCTGTTTTTTTAAAAGAGGCGCATAGGTTGCAACGCCTTTTTGGGCAACCGGTATCCGGTTTTCAAGGGTGGTTGAAAATAATTTTTTCAGCATATCGAAAGCAAGTTTAGTGAGTCTATGGTCGAGTTCCCCTCTGGTTTCTGTCTGTAAAATATCGGTTTCTTCCTGCATAAGAAGGGGACCTTGGTCCATGTTCTTATTCATGACGCAAAAAGAAACGCCAGTTTTTTTATCTCCCAATGCCAACGCGTATGCGGTTGGCGCAGCTCCCCGGTATTGCGGAAGAAGTGAAAAATGGATATTGATAAATCCTGATCCGGAATTGCCAAATTTTATTTTTGTTTTATTGAGAAGTTGTTCGGGAAGCATATTTCCGTAAGCAAACACGATTGCAAAATCGCAATTTTTAATTACGGTTTCAAGCCGGTTATCGACGGTTTCCAATACCGGAATATGATGTTCAAGAGCAATGCGTTTGACCGGACTCTGCGTAAGCGTCTGTTTTTTACCGACGGACCTGTCCGGTTGGGCGATAACGACATGAACCTTGACTGGTACAGCGCTATCAGACAAAATATTTTCCAAAAAATCAGCCGCAAAATTCGGGCTACCAAAATAGGCTATTTTATATTTTTTCATGGCTTAATTTTATAACATCACATCATGGAATGTACTGGACGCTATTTTCGAAAAGAAGATAAAGGGCTTTTTGTATCGTTACATAAACATACGTGCCGTTCTGTGGATTATACAGTTTTAATATATAGGTGTTATTATCCGTTTGTTTCACCGCGAGTTTTCTATTTTTGA
Source organism: uncultured Gammaproteobacteria bacterium (assembly GCA_964490915.1). Taxonomy (GTDB): domain Bacteria; phylum Patescibacteriota; class Microgenomatia; order UBA1406; family GWC2-37-13; genus CAZBEJ01. Next base: position 3,839 of record CAZBEJ010000032.1, on the reverse strand, counting down.
ACATGACTTCTCCGGTAGCGGTTTTCGGGTCATTGTACAGATCGGCTATTTCTGATTGTTTGCCGCAGTCGATCATAAGCGCCTTTTTTTGGTTTTCTATAAATGTAGCAGATTGGGATGACGCAGTTTGTACAGAAAGCGTATTTGGTATGAGAAACGTCAATCCGCATGTTTTATGCTCATACGTTTTGTATGTCAAAGGAATGACGGGAGTTGGAGTAGGCGATGGTGTAATGCTCAAGACATAATTGACGATTTTATTGGTTTTTTCGATATTCTGGCCGTAGCGCACACCGAGGATAAAAACAAGTATTAATCCCAAAAAAAATAAAAAAGCATATGATTTCAATTTCATACCTACAGTCTATCAAAAAAACAATCTTATTTAATAGCAACGTGATCAGCCATAAATTGTTTCAACACTTTACGCTTTGCTCTTTGCTCGCCACGTTGAAGAGCGTTTATTGGCGGCATCCGCGGGCAATACATACAGATTTGTATTATCTCGATGCCCTTGACAAAATGAAAAAGGGTTTAGTATACTTGGTATCGGTCCTCCTAATGAGGAATACCCTTAACAGGGTAAAGCAGATAGATACTTTTTCTCTACGCTATCATATTTAAGGGTAACCCGCCTTTGGCGAGGAATGAAGTGGACTTTTCCGATAACCTTGGTTACCGGAAGACATTTCCCCCTTTCTGCTGAGGGAAAAAGGCCTGAAGCAACCTCAACCAGGAGGATCATTAGTACACTAAAAAATCCTGAGAACTGATTTTTCAGTGTAAACCTCGAAAGTGTAGATATACAATAGACTTTCATGAGAAAAACTTTCTGAAAACCAATGTATGAATGCAATAATCGATAACTGTTTTATAGGTTGTTATTAATTAATATCCCATATTTTTATGGCTCCTATTAAAAAAGCTTCTGCATCAAAAAAAACCAGAGCTGCAGAAACAAGCGTATCTTCAGAATCTATTGCCACCAGCACAAAAGAACTTGAAGGAGAACCGATCGACGTTTCTTCATTGATCGAAAATTATGAAGAAAAACCCATTATTCCCACCAACGCTGAAGCTATGGCGGGTAAATTAGTTCCAGCTGAAACTGTCCGTCCGGCAGTCGGGGTTTCGGCGGGTAAACCCGCTTTGGAAACGCCAATAGCGGCAAAAACAGTTATTGGACATACCATGAGACAAGATGTTCCGCTTGAAGAGCGGCTCAAAGAAGATTTGAAAATGAGTTATCCGGCAAAAGGCATCCTGGATATTACATTTGGCGGATACGGATTCCTAAGGCAAGACTATGTATTAAGCCCGGATAGGGATATCTATGTATCTACTTCCCAAATCCGCCGGTTTTGGCTTCGCCGCGGTGATGAGGTTGAAGGATTGGCTCGGCCGCCAAAAGAAGGCGAACGGTTCCACTCGCTTTTATTGATCAAAAAAATCAATGGTGTTGAGATGACCGAACAGCAAAGTGCACAACGCAAGAATTTTGAACAGCTCACCTCGCTGCATCCAAACAAGCAAGTCAAACTGGAAACAAAAAAAGATGTGTTATCGATGCGCATAATGGATCTGGTATCGCCTATCGGATTCGGTCAGCGGGCCTTAATCGTTTCCCAGCCAAAAGCCGGTAAGACGACGTTTCTCAAGGAAATCGCCGAAGCAATCGCCATTAATCATCCGGGAGCGTTCCTTATGGCTATTTTGATTGGTGAACGGCCTGAGGAAGTTACCGAAATCAAACGGTTCATCAAAGGAGAAGTTGCGGCATCGAATTTTGACGAGTCGCCCCGCCAGCAAGTAAAAGTGGCGAATCTGGCGCTTGATCGGGCACGTCGTCTGGTTGAAATGGGTAAACAGGTAGTCATTCTTTTGGATTCGGTTACCAGATTGGCGCGCGCATTGAATTTATCGGTCAATAATACCGGACGGAGTTTGTCAGGAGGTTTTGACCCGTCAGCTTTGTATCCTGCCAAGAAATTCCTCGGTGCGGCCCGCAACTGTGAGGAAGGCGGAAGCCTGACTATTATTGGAACCGCTCTGGTTGGTACGGAATCCCGTATGGATGATCTAATCTACGAAGAACTCAAGGGTACCGGCAACATGGAAGTGCATCTTGACCGTGAATTGGCAAACAGACGCATTTTCCCGGCAATAGACGTAGAAAAATCAGGGACTCGCCATGAAGAGTTATTGCTGGATCCGGAAACGTTTAAACGAGTGGCTACGTTAAGGCGAATGATGGCATTATTCCACAATCCGGAAGAACGTTTGACCGCCCTGGTTGACAAGCTATCAAAATCAGATACGAATAAAGATTTTCTTGATAGCTTGAATAAAGGGTAAATAGCTGTAAATATATAGTTTGATATAGATCTTACTGTATCAATTTTTTGTGAACGTTCTTCTATAAATATAATGTTTACTAA
>CAZBEJ010000032.1:0-1301 GCA_964490915.1 uncultured Gammaproteobacteria bacterium | reverse complement strand
ATCGGACAATTACGGGGAATAGAGCGTATGGCCAAAGAGGATCGCGATTGTTCAGAAATATTACAGCAAGTTTCCGCCGTCAAGAAAGCTATTGACGGATTATCCAAGGAAATGGTGGTTTCAGGAATCTGCCGGTATGTGCCGAAGGAGCAATCTGGCAAAGTAGAAAAGATGGTGGAACGGGCGATAAATTTATAATTTATCTAATAATACCAATATGACAGAGAATGTTATCATAATCGGAGGCGGTCCCGCAGGACTGAGCGCTGCAATCTACAACTCACGGGCAAATCTTAAACCTCTCCTGTTTGCTGGATCGCCGCCCGGCGGACAGCTTGTTTTAACTTCAGAAGTGGAAAATTATCCTGGCTTTGACTCTATTCTAGGCCCTGATTTGATCGAAAAAATGAAAGTGCAGGCAATAAAATTTGGTACCCGCGTTATCAATGAAAATATAGTGAACCTAGACTTTTCGAAAAGACCATTTACGGTGTATACGTCCCATGAGACGTATAAATCTCATGCGATTCTTATCGCAACAGGCGCAAAAGCATTATGGTTGGGGCTTGAATCCGAAACGAGGTTGCGAGGTAAAGGTGTTTCGGCGTGTGCGACCTGCGACGGATTTTTCTTCAGGGATAAAACAGTCGCGGTTGTGGGTGGAGGAGATACCGCGATGGAAGAGGCGCTTACATTGACCAAATTTGTCAAGAGAATCTACATTATTCACCGCAGGAATGAATTTAGGGCATCAAAAATTATGCAAGAACGGGTACTGAATAATCCAAAGGTGGAAGTTATCTATAATACAATTGTGGAGGAGATAATGGGAGAGAAGAGAGTGGAGGGGATAAGACTTAGAAATTTCCAATTTCCAATTTCCAATTTCCAATCAAATCCCAAATCTCAATTATCAAACAAAAACAATGAAAACTGTAACATTGAAAATTCAATGAAAATTGCTAATTCGAAAATTGAAAATTTAAAGGTGGATGGAGTTTTTATCGCAATCGGCCACAAACCGGATACTGATTTGTTCAAAGATAAAATTGAACTGGATAAAAAAGGATACATCATAACCACAAATAGAATTGGTTTAGAAAATTTAACCATTGAAAATTCATTAAAAATTAAAAATTTAAAATTAAAAATTCCGAAGTATCTTCCAGAATTTAGTTCGGCTACTTCGGTTACCGGTGTTTTTGCCGCTGGAGATTGTGTCGACTATGTCTATAAACAGGCCGCAACGGCAGCGGGAATGGGAGTTGCAGCGGCGTTGGACATAGAGAAATATTTAGAAA
>CAZBEJ010000031.1:0-4811 GCA_964490915.1 uncultured Gammaproteobacteria bacterium | reverse complement strand
TATACATATATGGAAGACATCCTAAAGTCTATATTGAAAAAATTGGATACCATCGAAGGAAGATTATCTGTTGTAGAATCGCAGGCGCCTGCAGCGCCTAAAAAAATAGTTGAGCAAAAATCGCCTGCCCATGATCCCCTGTTCGAAAAAGCCATAAAGGTCATCCGGGAATATGATGAGGTTCCGACAACCTTGATGCAGCAAAAACTCGGCATTGATTTCAAACGGGCTGAACTCATTCTGGACCAGCTGGCATCAGCCGGTTATGGCGAAACTTATATGGGTGAAGCTTAATCAACTTTTATGTCTTTTTACATTTTTGCATGGATTGCGGATATATCCTCGGGATTCATGGTGGTCTTAGAAAAATTGACCAGTAAATACACGGTTCCTAATCCAATGTTACTTAATTTCCTTATACCCTTTTTCGTATTGATCTTCACAATTCCGCTCGCGCTAGCCAACCATGTGGGAATACCACATCAATGGGGAAACCTTATTCTTGCGGCTTTTTTCGGTAATTTGTTCGGCATCATGTATTATTTGGCATTGTATAAGCTGGATGTCACGGTTATCGGACCGCTTCTTAATTTGCGCGGTATATTCGGCGTATTGCTGGGAATCATATTCCTCGGTGAAGTATTGAATCTCCATCAAATCATTCTCATTGCCATGATATTGATAGCCGGAGTATTCGTATCCATGGACGAAAAGTTCAAATTTTCTTCTTTTTTGAATCCTGCGGTTACTATTATAATATTCGGTTCATTTGCACTGGCTTTGAACGGATTTTTCATCAATCGTGCATCCAAGCTAACAACATATTGGGAGTTGGTCATGTGGCAAGCGATTATCTCTCAGATTATGTTGTTGGTTACCGTACCGTTTTTTATCAAAGACCTCAAGAAATTAAATTGGAAACAGATAGTCGTTACGTCGTTAATCGCAGTCGTATTTGTCGGATATAATCTGGCGGCAAATAAAGCGTATTCTTCAAATGTCGGGATCAGTTCAATAATTATTTCCCTTCCCGCGTCAATGGTTATTGCGTTTATTCTTTCTCTTGTCACTCCGAAACTACTTGAGAAACATACGTTGAAAGTCTATTTCATCAGATTTATTGCAACAGGCGTTATGGTTTTTTCCGCCTTAGGATTATAATAATATCCTTATGAAAAATCTGAAATTCTATTTGTTATTGGTCCTTGCCCTCGGTGGATTGGCCGATGCTGCATATCTTACCCATGAACATTACCTGAACATCATACCACCCTGCCACATCAACAGATTTTTTACTATTTTATCGGATTGCGGTCTGGTACTTCACAGCAAATATGCTGTTTTGTTTGGTGTACCGCTTGCCCTTCTTGGCGCAATCCATTATTTTATTTTGAGTTCGGCAATAATGGCGGCATTGTTTACCAAAAAAAGAATATTTAAGATCTGGATATTAATACAATCAGCAGGAGGCGCTCTTTTTTCAATATACCTGATGTATTTGCAGTTCTTCGTCATCAAAAGCATTTGTGTCTACTGCACGCTTTCAGCACTTGTCAGCTTCATCATTTTTATCTTGAGCCTGTTCTGGCTGGAACGGGCCAGAAAAGCGATAGTCATTTATACAAAAGCTTTCGCGTATCAAACCATTCTCAAACCGGTTTTCTTTTTGATAAGTCCCGAGACAATCCATGCATTCATGGTTAATGTCGGAGAAATATTGGGAAATTTTAGTTATGTGAAATTGCTCATTGAATTTTTTCTTCCTATACGGAGTAAGAGACTCGAACAGACAATCGCCGGAATCCATTTTAAAAATCCTATCGGCCTGGCTGCTGGGTTTGATTACAATGCGCAATTGACACAGATTTTGCCGAGTCTTGGATTTGGATTCGGATCTGTGGGAACTATAACCAATCTGCCGTATGAAGGTAATCCGAAACCAATGCTCGGCAGGCTGCCGAAATCCCGCTCGCTCATGGTAAATAAGGGATTCAAAAATTACGGAGCGAAAGCAATCATCCGGAACTTACATCACCTTCGTTTCAAACATCCTGTAGGCATCAGCATCGGCAGAACCAATACTCAAGCGAGTATGACTCAGACTGAAAGCGTGAAAGATGTTGTTACGGCATTCAACCTTTTTAATAGCTCCGGTTTAAACAATGCATACTACGAACTGAATATCAGTTGTCCGAATCTCTATGGGAATATCAGTTTTTATCCTCCTAAAAATTTGAAAGAACTTTTAACTGCGGTACAGAATGTAAGATTGACAAAACCCGTATTCGTTAAAATGCCCATTGAAAAATCAGATGTGGAATTTACAAAGATGCTTGAGGTAATTGCCGATTTTAAATTCGTAAAAGGCGTTATCATCGGAAACCTGCAGAAAAACAGAAAAGATCCCGCATTGGATCCTTCTGAGGTAACTAGATTCAGCGTCGGTAATTTCAGCGGCAAACCCTGTGAAAGACGCTCCAATGAATTAATAAAACTTACGTATAAAAAATACAAAAAGAGGTTCGTGATCATCGGCTGCGGCGGTGTATTCAACGGAAGAGACGCCTACCGGAAGATAAAGCTTGGTGCTTCATTGGTTCAACTTATAACCGGCATGATCTACCAGGGTCCGACCCTTATGGCGCAAATCAACCTTGAGCTTCTTGGCTTTTTGAAGAAAGACGGATACAAACATATTTCAGAAGCTGTAGGTACAATAAATCTAGAGCGTTCGTAACCTAGAGTTTATCGCTTCTTTTAAACGGCCGTTGTAAAAAAGCGATATCCGATTATAATAGATCATATAATGTTATCAGCTAAATTCATGATGAAAAAAAACGAAACGTCAGCCGGCGGAATTGTTTTTAAAATCTGTAAACCTATAAATTCGTTAACTCGAAAACCTGTTCTGTGGCTCATTTGCCAACACTCCCAACACAAAGGATGGATTTTTCCTAAAGGCCTTATCGGAGATCACGATAAAAAAGAATCAATGGAAGCTGCAGCGCTGCGTGAGGTACAGGAAGAAGGCGGTGTCACTGCAAAGATTGTCAATCATAGTCCTGTAACTGTTTTGTATTCTTACCAATGGCGTAATTCTCCTCATGGCGGAACAAAAGGAGAACAAATATTAGTCAATAAAACCGTTCATTACTTTCTCATGGAATACGTGTCCGGAGACCCGAAAAACCATGACTGGGAAATGAGCGATGCGAAGTTCGTGACCGAGGATGAAATAAAAAAAACTCTCACTTATCCTTCTGATAAAGAAGCGTTCGAGAGAATGCTCAAATTACCTAAAAACCGAGCTCCTTAGTGAACAGGGTGAGAACTTTTTACGACACTGTCCACCAGGAAATAGTATATACCAAACTTTGATAAATAAAATTTCATGAAATTGAAAAAAAGAACTAAATTGACTTTATTCCTAAATAACTTATCACATACTTATGAATTTTGATTAAAGCTTCCTTTGAATATTCTACTTGTTTATCCGCTTCAATAAGAACAGTTGGGTCAGTATATTCATTCATAAAAGCATCAGTAACATAACCGAAAGATTGACCACGATACTCCGCGTGATCTATTAGTTCTTGAATCATTAAATCATTTTTAAATTGCACGCGATTCTTTTTAAGAATTTCAAAACTTAAGGGATTGATGTTAAGTTCAACTATCACAAATTTTCTAGCTTCTCGGTCATCAAGAATTCTCGTTTCAATTATCAAGTGAATTTCAGAATAAGGACCATCTTCTCCCCATAATTTATCTCTTTCCTTTTGTGTAAGTTTCATCTCATCAAATTATTATTTCAAAATATAATAACTGCTTTTTGTGCTACCTTTTTTTTCTACATACCCTTTTTCTGTTAGGGATTTTAAAAGATTAAAAGCCTGTTGTCTTGAAATATTCAATTCTTTGGTCAGATCTTGCGAAGTTAATTCCCGATACTTTTGAACGATTTTTAAAACCTTTTGTTCTTTAGGCGTAGGTCGTATGTCGAAAGTAAGTTTGGTTAGACCGGTTTCTATTTTTCCTAAAGCGCTTTGAAGAGAATATTTCACTCCATCTGTAAAATACTCCAACCATTGTGTTTGATTACCGGTATCAGCAGAATGAAGTTTGTCCGAATATTGAATTCTATCAATATCATAATAATCATCAAGAACAAAATATTTATTAATAAGATATTTATTTTTAAGAAATAAAAGAGCGGTTAATAATCTGCAGACTCTTCCGTTGCCGTCTTCAAAAGGATGGATATAAACAAATTGGTGATGGAATAAACCTGTTTTGAGAATCGGTAGCTCCCCTGTGTTTTGTAACCATTCAAGTAATTCTTGTATTGCTTTTTCAATTTTAGGTTTTGTGTGAAAGGGCGAATTATGTTTAATGAAAAGTTTATTATTCTCATCACGGCTTCCAATAACAATCTGCCTCTCTCTAATTTTCCCTTTTATTTCATCTTTCACTCCTGTCATTAATTTGTTATGAACATCAAGAATTAAAGATAAATCTAATGGTTTATTTATTTTAGTATCTAAAGTTTTTAATATCCGGAAATAGTTTACTACTTCTTTTTCATCACGGTTTATAGGTACTCTATCATTAAGAAGTAAATTGCTGACTTCTGCTTGAGATAACGGGTTACCTTCAATGTTATTTGAAGCAAAAGATGATTGAATCAAGTTTTCTCTTTCAAGATTTAGAAGAAGTTGATTAGGTATCATTATTCCCTCCAAGCGGCCATAAAGACGTTCTATTTCATTAACATTAGTCAAAATTCTGGAAGTTATAGAGTAATTTGGTTT
>CAZBEJ010000030.1:0-5015 GCA_964490915.1 uncultured Gammaproteobacteria bacterium | reverse complement strand
TGGCGGACGGCTGAGTAACACGTAGGGACCTGCCCCTGTTTGGAGCATAGCCCCGCGAAAGCGGGGATAATTCTCCATAATTTTCACCTTTGGTGAAATAAAGGACGTAACTGTTCGAATAGGGATGGACCTGCGGCTTATCAGGTAGTTGGTAGGGTAACTGCCTACCAAGCCTATTACGAGTAGCTGGCCTGGGAGGGTGGTCAGCCAGAGGGGCACTGAGATACGGGCCCCACTCCTACGGGAGGCAGCAATCAGGAATAGTCGGCAATGGACGAAAGTCTGACCGCGCGACGCCGCGTGTAGGAAGAAGCTCTTTACGAGCGTAAACTACTGTGGTAAGGGAAGAAGTCCCGACTTAGTCGGGATTGACGGTACCTTACTAGAAAGGGGCCGCTAACTGCGTGCCAGAAGCGTCGGTAATACGTGGGCCCCAAACGTTATCCGGTTTTATTGGGTGTAAAAAGTAGTGTAGGTGGCTTGATAAGTTCTAATTTAAATTCTGCAGCTTAACTGTAGAAAAGGTTAGAATACTATCAAACTAGAGTTTTCTTTAGGGAGACTGGAACTTAAGGAGGAGTAGTGAAATGCGTTGATACCTTAGGGAACACTCGTGGCGAAGGCGAGTCTCTGAAAGAAAACTGACACTGAGACACGAAAGCTAGGGGAGCGAAGCAGATTAGAGACCTGCGTAGTCCTAGCCTTAAACGCATGCTTGCTAGCTGCATTATTTCGATTTATCGATATGGTGTGGCGAAGGTAACCCGTTAAGCAAGCCACCTGGGGAGTACGGCCGCAAGGTTGAAACTCAAAGGAATTGGCGGGGAGGCACACAACCAGTGGAACATGTGGTTCAATTCGAAACGAAACGAAGAACCTCACCAGGGTTTGACATCTAAGCGTCCTATTTTCCAGAAATGGAGAAAATTCGCAAGAAGGCTTGGACAGGTGCTGCATGGCTGTCGTCAGTTCGTTCCGTGAGGAGTGCCCTTAAGTGGGACAACGAACGCAACCCCCATCCTGTGTTATATTTGTCACAGGAAACTGCCCCGCCTTTGGCGGGGAGGAAGGAGGGGCAGACGTCAAGTCAGCATGGTCCTTATACCCTGGGCTACACACATGTTACAATGAACAACCACAGCGGGCTTTGCTAGATCGTAAGATTAAGCAAATCCCACAAATTTGTTCTCAGTGGGGATTGAGGTCTGCAACCCGACCTCATGAACGCGGAATTGGTAGTAATCGCGGATCAGCTATGCCGCGGTGAATACGTTCTTGCCTCTTGCACACACCGCCCGTCAAGCCAACAAAGTCGGAAAAATTTGAATCCCGATTTAATCGGGAGAGGATTTATTCGGCGATGGGGGTTAAGTCGTAACAAGGTATCCGTTCTGGAAGGAGCGGATGGATCACCTCCTTTCTTTTTTTTCCTTAAGAAAAAACTAGGTAATTTCCTAGCCCGTTTATTAGATTAAATGATGGTATTGTAATGAAGATATATCAGATCGATATTTCAGTACCGGGACGTGGGTTTTGAAACATGGTCGCGCCCGTAGAAGTGTCCTTTTCCGTAAAATGTCTCCAAACACTTATCTCTAAATATGGATTGTCCATTGAGCCTGAAGAACCTGGATAAATGACAAGTTCGCCGCTAACGCCTCCAAAAAGATTTGAAACATAATGAGCCTTTCTTTCTATTCCACCTATCTTGATTTTTATAAAATCATCATACTCATATTTACCTTTAATTTCCTGAGCTGGAATCGTTGTTTTTATATTACCGTAATTATCAATATGTCCGATAAACCATTTTTTTAACTCAGGAATGTCGCTGGAATGTATTTCTTCAAGATCCAAATCATCTTCCATCTCGTCCATCAGATGTGCACAGACGCGTGGATACAAATCCCTTGACCTGAACTGGGTTCCTTTATCCAAACCTGGATAGTAAAATGCTGTTGAGATCCTATTTTTAATCAGGGAAAAATTGTACCCAGCGTTTGGACCGCAAACAAGCGCTCCGGAATCTAATTTTATGATAAGAAATTCCGCCCCTTTCGCATCCTCCAATTCTTCTGTGCCCTGTAGCCTTGGGTCTGTATTCTGGAATACAACAGTTTCCTGTGGTTTGCCAAGTCGTTCTTCCGTCTCGATAACTTGGGAAATTAAAAAACTACAGTGAATGGTAGACGGCGTAGATGATACAAAGCGTAGATTATAATATGTGGCATCTTTTAAAAAACCTTCCAAAGCGGATGTGAACTCCTGACACGTAAGATCATCGTCAACCCAATCTGCTATAGTAATTAATTTTTTCATTGATAAATAGTATAAAACTAATGTTAGCCTATATGCAACAGTTCACCAAATACCCCTAATAGGGCTGCGATTGAAATAACTATTCCAGAACCCGCTAATAAAAAATTTTGCAAACGGGAATTTCTATAGCTTCCCAATAATTCTTTATCATTCGAAAATTTGTAGAGGAAAAAGAAAATGATCGGTAATGAAATGCCGTTAAGGAAATCTGCATACAGAGTTATTTTAAACAGTGAGAACTTCGGCTGCATTACCACTATTGCGCCAAGAATTATCTGAATGATAAAAAAAGTATAAAATAACCTGCTTTTTTTAAAACTATGTTCAAGACTTCCGGAATATCCAAAAAACTCTGAAAATGCATAGGCGGTCGCGAGCGGCACAATTGCACAACCAATAAATCCCGCGATTAACAGACCAGCGCCAAACAAAATCCCTGCAACCGGCCCCGCGAAAGGCTTAATTGCCAGAGCAGCTTCCGCAGCGCCCTCTATAGGAATCCTGTTTACATAGAGGGTCGCCACAACGGCAAGCATGATGAACCATGTTGATGCATCGCTTAAAATTGATGCAAGATAGACTTCAAACTGTTCGTATTTCAGAGTACTTGGAGTAAGCTTTTTGTCTTTGATATAGCTGTTGATAAAAAACTGTCCCCAGATGGTTACGGTTGTTCCTAATACCGCAATTGAGGTATATAAGTAGCTAAAGCTAATATGAGCCGGGGGAATTACTATGGATTTTAATGCAAGACCCCAATCCGGTTTTGCCAAAACCGCAGAAAATACATACGTAAGGTAGAAAAGAATAAGAAACAAAAAAAAGCGCTCGATTTTTGAAAACGATGACTTAACCAGAAATATAAATAGAAGCAAAAGCACCAATGGCAAAAAAATACGATAATCAAGATTAAATAATTGCAACGCTCCTTTTAAACCACTGACATCCTGCAATATCACGCCGAAATTTACCATGAAAACAACTAGAAATATCAGAATGGATATTTTTATTCCATACCGCTCTCGGATAAGATCTCCTAATCCTTTCCCGGTTATTACAGCAAGCCGTGCTCCGATTTCCTGACTGACCGCTAAGACAATGGTTATCGGTATGAGTGTCGTCAAAATACCATAACCGAATTTTGCCGCTGCTACCGAGTACGTGGCGACTCCACCCGCATCATTATCTGCAAAACCTGTTATAAGTCCAGGACCGAGAACGATGAGAAAGAAAAGAAATCTTTTGTAATTTCTCGTGACAAAATTCCGGATTTTCTCAAAAATTTGCTTTAAGTTCATTGGATATTTTTAACTACCAATTTCGCAATTCCTATCAGGTGTACTACTCCAATAATTCTTTTATTTTCATCTATAATGGGCACAGCTTCGATACTGTATTTAAGAAGCTTATTAAATAAAATTTCGGCTGGCGTTGATATATGACCAACGATTACATCCTGAATCATAAATCGATATACGGGTGTTTCCGTATCACTCTGCAACAAAAGCTCGTGCAGATTAAATACTCCAGTTAATTCTTTTTTTTCGTTGACGACATAAATATATGGAAGATAATAAAAATCCGCAGATTGTTTACGGATAACGTTTATAACTTCCCGCACATGATCTGTTGGGCTAACGGTAATATATTCTGATGTAAGTAATCCACCTATTTGCGTTGTCGAATATTGATATAAATGAGTATATTCCTGCTGTTTTGACTCAGGAACAATATCTAATATTTGTTGACGCTTCTTAATCGGTAACGTCAGCAAAATATCAACAGCTTCATTGGGATCAATAAGCCCGAGTAATCGAGCAGCTTTTTGTGGTTTGTAATGACGGAATAATGAAGCGCGATAATTCAGATTCAAATGACTGATAACCTCGACGACATTTTTTTCATCAAGTATTTTAAAAAATTTACGTATATTAACGATATTTGTTTTTTCGAGATAATCTGCCAGATCTTCTGGTCGAATTCGATTCAGCTTTTCTTCTATCTTTCGAAGCTTAACTTCACCATGTACCAATTCTAGCGGTTGAATATCTCCCCATGAGAGGAACTCTGAATGTAATCGAATATTGAATGGTACGAGCAGTCGATAAATAGGTTCTTCCAATTTCAACCATCTCAATATTCCAAGAATCCCGATATCTACTCCAGCTATATACATAGGCCCTTTATCTTGTATAGCTACGTCATTTACTCTTACTACTTTGTTTCCTTTTAAATCGATGATTTGTTTATCGAGAAGATTTTTAACCAAATGCAGCTCGTTTTCGTCGAGCGATGCAACAATATATTCTTTAGCAACAATTATTACGCTGTTAAATTTTTCTATGTAAATCTTCGGGATGGACAATCGTTCTTTTTTTATTCCGCGAACTACTATTTTTGTAATCGTAGGATTTTCTGACGCCACGAATATTATATCTTCCAATACACCGATCTGAACATCGTCTTCGGTTACCACTTTTCTCCCTTTTATCTCAGAGAAGTAGATCATATCAAGATTATAACAACTAATTATACATTAACAATGTATACTCCTACATTATTCTTTATCTTGGCCTTAAGGAAATAATTTGCTATAATCATAAATCATGTCCTAGAAGATAAGGGTACGTAGTTTAACGGTAAAACAGTTCTCTGATAAAGAACAGAGCGATGGTTCGACTCCATCCGTACCCACC
>CAZBEJ010000029.1:0-5092 GCA_964490915.1 uncultured Gammaproteobacteria bacterium | reverse complement strand
CAAAAAACGATACCTTTCCCATCGTTTTGCCAAAATATCAGAAACCAGTTGTTCTTCATTTTGTCGATGTTGTTCAAAATATTCTTCGATTTCTTGCTTATCTATACCATGATGAAGAAGTTCTTGCACTAAAAATTTCGTGCTTTTTGGTTTAAGGATATTTCGCTGCTCGACAAACCACTTGACGAATTCCTTATCGTTAACCAACCCTTGCTCTTCAAGGTCTTTTATAACATAATCGGCATTCTGCTGCGACCAGTGGGTCTTAAGAATTTTTTTATATAAATATTTCTGGAGCTCTATTTTTGTCCGGGGCCGGAACTTGAGGAAAAAATATGCTTTGTCAAACAATTTGATTAGATCCTCTTTCTCTCCCATGAATCATTTTTTGGTAACTGACTTGTCCATAATCTCCTTAATAATTTTTTCCTTGAGCTTGGCTTCTTTCATGAATATCTCTTTCACCTGTTCTTTTCCCTGACCCAACAGCTTTTCACCATATCTGAGGAATGATCCGTTTTTAGTTATGATTCCGGCGTTAATTGCCGCATCCACCACTCCTTCTTCCCTGTCTATGCCTTCTGCTGTTATCACCATCTCTCCATCCTTAAAAGGCGGAGCAACTTTGTTTTTTACAACCCTAACCCGTATGCGGGCTCCGTATGCCTGATTATTCTTTTTTAGAGTTTCTATTTTCCGCACATCCAAGCGTACCGAGGCATAAAATTTCAAAGCAAGTCCTCCTGGTGTCGTCTCAGGATTACCAAACATTATGCCGATTTTCAAACGAAGCTGGTTAGTAAAGACTATGGTTGTTTTTGATTTCGAAACCACACCCGTCAATTTACGCAAAGCCTGGGACATGAGCCGCGCCTGTAAACCTATCTGGGATTCACCCATCTCCCCTTCGATTTCAGATCTTGGAACGAGCGCCGCCACCGAATCGACGACTACCAGATCAACGCCGCCGGATCGGATCAGCGCTTCAGCAATTTCAAGAGCTTGTTCACCGGTATCCGGCTGTGAAACAAGGAGGTCGTCAAGTTTAACGCCTAATATCTTTGCCCAGGCAGGATCAAATGCATGCTCTGCGTCTATGAAGGCGGCGACTCCTCCTGTTTTTTGTGTTTCTGCAATAAGTGAAAGGCAAAGCGTTGTTTTTCCTGAAGACTCCGGCCCGTATATTTCAATAATTCTTCCCTTAGGTATCCCGCCTACTCCAAGAGCCAGATCCAGAGGAAGTATGCCGGTTTTAATTACCTCGACTGGAACAACGGGAGCTTGTCCCAACCTCATAATCGAACCCCTTCCGAATTGTTTCTGGATTTGTTCTATCGCGAGGGTTACCGCCTGTCTTTTCGGGCTGTCAGATATTTGGCCATCTGTTTTATTGCCTATTTTCATAATAATAATTTAATTAATATACTGGATAATTATTGAATACTTTCTTTTGAAAAGCAATAGATTATATGCTACAAAATATAGATTAGAGATATTGTTATCAATCCCCATATGGCAATAGTGGCAATCAGCGGAATATCACTCGTAATCAATTTTTCAGGCCTTTCTCCTTCTTCTTTTTCATACAAAAGCTGTGCATATCGGGCAATACCATAAACAACAAATGGAATTGTCAGCATCATCCATTTTCGATTATCAAATCCGGGAAACAACTGCGATACGAAAGACGAAAAAAACGTTTTTACCTGCGGCGGTTTTTCAACATAGGTATAGGTCGCATATGCAATGATGGTAATGGTCGCAAACGTATTGGTCAAAAAATCCAACAAGTGCTCGTTGTATCGGTACAAAGATATACGCGCTTTATTGCCATGTGCGACCAACTCTGCATGCCGCTTGACCGCCGCCATGAAAAGGGAAATAAAAAAGATTGTCAAGGTAAGCCAAATGGGAATATGATACCCGGATGCAACTTCTCCCGCAAACGTGCGTATCATAAATGATAATGAAATAACAAAAATATCCACCACCGGATACCGCTTCAGATAGAGCGAATAGAAAAAATGGAGGAGAATAAACGACAAACTTAAAAAGAAAAACGATATTGAAAATGACAACGCGAGAATAAGAGAAACAAGAATAAGAAGAAATACGATAAAAGTTGCCTCGGGAATACTGATTAATCCTGCCGGAATAGGCCGGTTTTTTTTGACCGGGTGTTTTTTGTCATATGGATAATCAATAATGTCATTCAATACATATGAAGATGAAGATATCAAACATAAGATAAAGAATGCATATAAAGATTCTGTAAAGAGTTGAGGATCGAATAATTTTCCGGTAAAGATAATGGCGGTAAAAACCACTAGGTTTTTGATCCATTGATTTACTCTAAGAGTGCGGAGTAGAATGAAAGCTTTTCTTTTTATCATTACTATTGCATTATACTAAATCCAATTGTATTATAAAATATTCCGATGGATATACGCTTTAGCCCACAAAACTTTTCGAACTCCCCCCATGTCAAACGAGTTGAAAAACCATGGGGATATGAAATCCACTGGGTTCCAGAAGATAAACCCTATATGGGAAAGATTCTTCACATTAATGCGGGTAAAAGACTAAGCCTTCAGATTCACGACAAGAAACAGGAAACGTGGTACATCATCAACGGAAAGGCCAAGGTCGTTTGGGACAATAACACCGGAAATCTTATAGAAACCGAGCTTGAGCATGGCAAAGGATACAGTTGTTGCATAGGCCAACGACATCGCTTGGTTGGGATCACTGACTGCGATGTTGTCGAAGTATCTACTCCGGAAATCGGCACCACATACCGGCTTGAAGATGATTTCAAAAGACCGAATGAAACCGAAGAGCGGCGGAAACAAGAAAGGGGAGATGTATGAACATAATATCTCTTGACCAGAATGTCCTACAAGCACTTGATTTTTTTATCAAGAATCCTCCCCCTTTAATAAAGGTAGAGCAATTCAAATCTCCTTTTGTTGTTGGGTCCGGGAATGCATATAATACAGGCATTGCTCTTTTTTCGGGTAAAAATGCGGTCCTGGCAGATGAAAGTAACTTCAGGTTAGTTATGAAACATGCGGAAACGAAAACCAAAGATGGCGTATTAAAGGATGCCGTAGTAATTTCCGCTTCGGGTGGAAAAGATTCTGTTTGGGAAATCGAGCTGGCAAAAAAATATGGCCTCAAAACAACTTTATTAACAACTAAAGCACAATCCAGAGCGGCAAAAATTGCCGATACAATAATTGTCTTTAAATCAATACCAGAACCATATACCTATAATGTTTCGACATATATGGGTATGATGCTCGGCGCAACGCATGAAAACCCCTCAAGCATAAAAAAATTCATCGAAGATCTTAGGATGCCAGATAATTTTAGTCGACATACCAGCTATGCTTTCGTTGTGCCTGATGATTTTCTGCCTGTTTGTGCCATGATTGATATTAAAAAAAGTGAATTGTTTGGTCCTTACCTTTCTTTACGGGCTTTCAGCCAAGGCCATGCCAGACACGCCAAGTTCGTAATCCGTTCGGCTGAAGAACTGGTTATATCCCTGGGACAAAAAAACGAATATTTTGGTGAACCGGAACATCGTTGGGATATTAACATACCTGATGATTTTAACTTTGCCGCAGTAATGGCAACAACGTACTATATCATAGGTAAAATTCAAGAATCAAAACCCCCTTATTATAAAAAAAATATTGAAAGATACGTAAATGAAGATGGCCCTCTGGCTTACGGCCCCAACACAAAACCCTTCGATCTCATTGTTCCAGGAAACGAATAATAAAATTCGGCAAACTACCCAATAAGATTCGCTACTTCTTTTCCCAGTTTCACTGCGTAGTTTGTCCCCCTGTCGTACGGATAGGTCATATCAAGATTCGCAATGTAAAAATTTTTTACCGGTGTTTCAAAATCCGGCTTATTTCCAATAAAGTTCCTGTCGAAAATCGGCTGCGCAAATCCTGCCTTGAGCAAAAAACTTCTGTTTATCTTAAGACTATTTCCTGTAATTTTCTCGATAAAAGGTTTAT
The DNA here is from genome assembly GCA_964490915.1 of uncultured Gammaproteobacteria bacterium. Classification (GTDB taxonomy): domain Bacteria; phylum Patescibacteriota; class Microgenomatia; order UBA1406; family GWC2-37-13; genus CAZBEJ01. The sequence continues at coordinate 1,055 of CAZBEJ010000029.1, read as the reverse complement.
AAAAATCAATTGCTTCCTGTTTTTCCATTTTTAACAACCTGTCTCCTCCATCAACATATTTGCCGATATACGCAATGTGGTTTCCGCCATAATACTGTTTATCAATAAAATTTGTGTGTTGGACAACAACCATAAATGGCAATATTTCGTCCGTTGCGTTCAGCCAATAGGTTTTTTCGAGAAGCGGTTCTTTTGTTTCCATGATCAAATTAACCGCATGGAGATATTCCAAAGAAGATAGCTGCCTAATATATGAAGCCGGAAATGTATCTTTGGTTATCTTTATTAAAACTGTCGTGGGAAGCGTAGAAATGACCGCATCATAAGGTTCTTTGTCCAAGATAAATCCGCTCCCTTTTTTCGTAATCGATTCAACTCCTTTCCCCTTTCTTATATCTACCCCTAATAATTTGTCCTCCCTTTCGAGAAAATCGACAAACGCCTGAAAACCTTGACGAACGTATCCGAGTTTCTTCGTTCTCTTTTTTATCCTCGCCCAAATAAACGATGCGAGTATATTTTCCGCATATTTACCGAACTTTTTCCGAAAAAGCTGTTTCCATAAGACATCCCATGCCCTGCTTCCCATGGTTCTTTTTAAAAATACCTCTGCGGTATATTTTTCATAAATAGATAGGAACGGAGAAAATTTCAGGAAAGCAAGCATAAAGGCGCTTCTCAATTTATCCTGCATGGGGAGTAATGGAAATCTTAAAAAATCTTGCGGGGTATCTACGGGAATTATGCGGAGATTACTTGTCCTAAGTTTAGCCGGAGAATTTCCTCCCATGTATATCGATGCCGTTTCGGGCTCTCTAAAAAAAAACCCATCAAATCCTGTTTCTTCAGCAAAACCGAGAATGTCGGTATCGCTCGCAAACACATGGTGATAAGCTCTCTCTAATCTCCAATCCCATCCTTCCGCCTTAAATCCTGACGCCAAACCACCCAACAGCTCTTCTTTTTCATAGAGCGTAACGACATGGCCTTTTTTCTGCAAAAAATAAGCCGCGGTTAAACCCGTAAAACCACCTCCCATTATTGCAATCTTCATA
>CAZBEJ010000028.1:0-5997 GCA_964490915.1 uncultured Gammaproteobacteria bacterium | reverse complement strand
AGTAATTAATTTTAGTGAGGTTGAAGAAGGGGAAGGAAGGAGTTTTACCAAACAATTGACTGACGGATATCATATCCGCCGCGTGGCAATCGACAACAATATTCCGCTTTTTACCGATCTGAATAAAGCGACATTTTTCATCTATGCTTTGCATAATTACAAAAAAGAGGACTTAAAAATTAAAGCATGGAGTGAGTATTAATTATTGTATAATATCTAGACATGAGTGAACCAATAATTCAGTATGGGGAACCAATACCAATTGGTCCATTACTAGAACAAGTTAGAGGATCTGTTGTTGAACATAATTTAATTTCATTAGCACGTTTTGGCGGTATTAAAACCAATCCTATTCCAGAACAGTCGGAACGGTATGCTGTTTCCCGCTTAGCCCTATCTCCTCAAGAATTCGAAGCGAGAAAACATCTTAGAGCTGAAATGGAAAAAGCAGGCATGATTGTTACAGAGACACCCCTTGGATTAGTTGGCGATTATGCAGGAGTAAATACTGATTCTGGTTTACAACCGGTACTTATGCTTTCCCATTTTGATTCAGTGCCAGATGCTGGAATGTATGATGGAACCGTTGGCGTGACTTCTGCTATAGAAGTAGTTAATATTTTAAATCAAAATAGCGTCAGGTTGCCTCATCCGATTAGAGTTTTGGCACTGACTGGAGAAGAATCATCTCGTTTCAATATGGCGCTTTTTGGTAGTAGAGGTTTATTTCATGGATTAAGAGATGATGAATTAGATCTTCACAGAACTGACGATTTAAGTATCAGACAAGCCATTGATCAAGCTGGATTTTCTTCTGATTCGGTAAAAGCTCCTCAATTTAGACAAGGTGATTTTCTTGCTGCAGTAGAGTTACATGTTAGTCAAGACGAACGTTTAAATGCAAGCAATCATGATTTAGCTGTTATAGAAGCGATTGCTGCGCCAGTACGGAGCAAGATTACTATTGGCAACCAATTGCAATCGGAAAAACAGCTTGGTTCAAACAGTAGATATTTGACAATTGATGTTGCAGGAAAAGCAGGCCATTCAGGTGCTACTCCGATGGGTAAAGAATCTCGAGCTGATGGGCTAGTGCCATTATCTGAAATTTTAATTCATGCTAATGCGATTCAAAATACACTAGATAAAGCCGATAAGAAAGTACAAATAAGTGGAGGAGGAATTTCCATAGAAGGTCAAGCGCTCAATAAAATTCCTGGCAAAACTCATATGTCTCTTCGTGTTAGTGGCGATGATCAGGAAGCAATTCAAAGAGCAATTACCGATATTAATGAATTTATTAGTCGTAGAAATAATGATATGGTTCGTAGTCCGACTCAATTTAACAGAGATAGCATGCCAATACAAACAGAGGAAAAAAAATCTGACAGTAATCTTTTCTACAACTCACAGGAGGTTCTTCGACATCATTCACTAGCTGCCTACATAATTAAAGCAATTAATTCAATTAGTACTGTACACAGAGGGGAAAACAATGTAGGAACAGTAGGTACATATAATGTAAAGGATGGCCAAATTGAATTAGGAGTTGATATAAGAGGAATTGATAAATACTTACGTGATCAAATGGTCGTTCAAATTGAACAGGTAATTAGTACGGTGTCAAGAAGTCCAATAGTTACGGGAGAAGAAAATATACCTTGTCGATTGATCAGGCTTCCAGGAAGTGGCGATCCTGTTAGATTGGATAACAGATTGGTAGCATTGGCAGAACAGGCTATAGAAGATAATAATATAGGAACTCATGTGGTAACTCATAGTGCAGCTGGTCATGATGCGATGAATGTAGCTCAGGCAAATATTCCTACAGTTATGATGTTTATACCGAGTAGGCCAAATACAGAAGGAGAAGTAGTTAGTCATCGTCCTGATGAATACTCAACGCCTCAAGATTTAGAAAATGGGACAAAGGCATTGTTTGCATTTGTTTATAAATTAGCTTCTATAAAAACCAATGATTTATCAGAACAATAAAAACTATAGAATCATTAAAACAGATGTTCTTATTATAGGAGCAGGAGGAGCTGGATTAAGGGCGGCTATTGAAGCAAAGAAAAGCGGTTTGGATGTATTGATTTTGGGCAAAGAAGTCCTCGGATGTGCTCATACGGGAATGGCAATGGGTGGAATGAATGCCTCGATGGTCAAACCGGCCACGCCGGAATTTCATTACCAAATCACTCTCGAAGGCGGATATTTTATTAACAACTATAAATTGGCAAAAATTTTTAGCGAGGAAATTGTCGAAAGAATTCATGACTTGGAAAGTTATGGAGTAATTTTTGATAGGACAGAAAGCGGTGAGTTTTATACCTGGGCTGGGCCAAAGCAAAAATATCCATTGAATATTTGCGTCGGTGACTATACCGGCCGCGAAATGATGCAAGGATTAGTTGACCAGGCACGTAAAATGGGTATTAAGTATACCGACGAATTTTTTGTCAGCAAACTTTTAACGAAACATAATCAAGTGACCGGAGCCGTCGGCATCAATCTCAAAACAGGAACATTTGTTGTTTTTAAGGCAAAGTCAATCGTATTGGCAACTGGCGGAGCAGGGAGAATGTATGAAGTGACGACAAATGCAGCATCCAATACCGGTGACGGATATGCAATGGCATTGGATATCGGAGCAGATCTGGCCGATATGGAAATGACTCAGTTTCATCCAACCGGTATGGCGTTTCCTCCTTCAAGCCGCGGAGTATTAGTGACGGAAAAAGTCAGGGCAAAAGGCGGAATTCTCAAAAACAAAAAAGGCGAGCGTTTTATGACTAAATATTATCCTAAGGAAATGGAGTTGGCTAAACGGGATGAAGTCAGCCGTTCCATTTTTCAGGAAGTCGCAGCTGGTTTAGGAACGACACATCACGCGGTTTACCTCTACGTAAATCATTGGCCAAAAGAGAAAATTATTGAGGAAATCCCTGACGTTTATGAGCAGTATAAATGTATTGGTGTTGACATAACCAAAGAACCGATGGAAGTATATCCTTCAATGCATCACATTATGGGAGGTATAAAAATAGACGAATGGACAAGAACCAGTATAGAAGGTTTGCATGCCTGTTGTGAAGTTGCTGCGGGTGTTCATGGCGCAAATAGGTTGGGAGGTAATTCAATTGCCGAAGGTCAGGTGTTTGGCAGGAGGGCAGGAATTTCAGCTTCAAAATATGCCCAAAAGGTAAAATATTCATCATTAACCAAAGAACAAATCGACGAAGAAATAAAAAGAATAAATACCTTTGTGAAACGGAAAAAAGGAATTCCACCCCATGAAATCGAAAAAAGATTAAAAAAAGTTATGTGGGATAAAGTGGGAATTTTCCGCGATGAAAAAAGATTGACAGAAGCAAAGAAAGAGGTAATGAAATTAATTAAAGAATCAAAACATATGAAAGTTCGTGACACGGAGAAAGAACGTAACCGCGACTGGCAGGATTGCTTAGAGGTTGTTAATATGTTAAATACTGCTCAAGTCATTATTGATTCAGCACTATTAAGGAAAGAAAGTCGTGGAGCCCACAGTCGTGTTGATTATCCGGAAATGAGCAAAGAATGGGAAAAAAATATTATTGTCAATAAAAAAGGTGATGAAATTATTACCAAAGTAGTTCCTGTTACGAAATTGTAAAACAATCTGTGAATATTAATGTTTCTATTTACCGTGTTAATTCAGCTAAAAAAGATAAGCCTAAATATAAAACTTATAAACTTCCTTATGAAAAAGGAATGACTATACTTGATGTCATTCTGTATGTATATCAATATTTGGATTCTACATTGGCATTCAGGTATGAATGCCGGCAGGGGATTTGCGGCACCTGCGGAGTAATGTTGAATAAGAAACCGGTATTATCATGTTCTACGCAAATCGATCCCAAAATAAATAACGTTATAGAGCCGTTGGCCAATTTTCCGGTCGAAAAAGATCTGACCGTCAATCTGGAGCCGGCATTGACAAGATTTCTGGAAATAAAACCGTATCTTGACAAGGTAAAAAAAGTCATTATCACTAAAGCAAAGTCAAACGAATCAAAACCATTTAGGAAATGCATAGAGTGTGGTCTTTGTATTGCAGGTTCCCAGACCGTTGCCCATGACAAGGAAATTATTGACCCGATGGCCTTGGTTAAAATCGCCCGGTATGTAACTGACCCAAGGGACGGTCTCAACAGGAAACCTCTCGCAAAAAAAAGACAGATAGATAAATATTCGGTAGAAGAAGGAAAAAAACTATCACAGATTTGTCCCAGGGGTATTCCGATAGATGAAGCAATCGTATTAGTAAAAGCATAAAAAGCAATGATAAAGTTAATAAAAAACGCCAAGATTGTCAGAAAAGACAGGATTGTCAGTGGAAATATTATTATCGATAAAAAAGGGAAAATCTGCGAGGTAACTTCAAAGGACATCGGATCCGGCGGTTTTAAAACCTATGATGCTCAAAATAGGTATGTTCTTCCGGGTCTGGTTGAGGTTCACGGGCATTTAAGGGAGCCGGGTCTGGAAACAAAAGAAGACATTCCCCATGGTACAAAAGCGGCTCTTGCAGGTGGTTTTACCACGGTGATAGATATGCCTAATACCAGACCCCCGACAGTTACGGTTGATTTGCTCAAAGAAAAAATCAATACAATTTATCCCGGCCGGTCATATGTCGATTATGCGTTTTTCATGGGAGTCGCGGCTGATAAATTATCGGAGCTGGAAAAAGTAAATCCTCAGGACATTGTGGGAGTCAAAGTATTTATGGCAGGACATGAAACAACGCCGACAACAATTCCTGACGATAAGACATTGGCAAAAATAATTGGTATTTTGTCAGAAAAGAATATTTTATTGGCAGTACATGCGGAAGATCAATGGCTGATTAATTATTATAATGAAAAATATAAAAAAACGGGCCGTACAGATGCGGCATTGTGGTCTGAAATTAGACCGACGGCAGTTGTAGCGTTAGCTGCGGCACGGGCAATCGCTTTGGCTGCCCAATATGACAACTTCAGATTATATTTATTGCATCTTTCGACTCCGGAGGAATTCGCATTAGTTCATGCAGCTCAAAAAAGAGGTATGAATGTGTATGGCGAATTAGTGGGGTACCAGCTTATGTTCAATATCAAAGATCACAAAAAATTTGGCAATAAAATAAAAGTTGCACCGGCATTAAGAACTCCGGAAGACCAGACATATTTGTGGCAGTTGTTCCATGACGGCGGTATTGACGTCGTCTGTTCCGAACACACGCCACACGAATGGGAAACCAAGAACCAGCCGGACATGTGGAAGGCACAGGCGGGAACGCCGGGTATTCAAGAAAGCCTACCTGCTTTAATTACAGGATGGATAAGACATTTCGGTAAAAAAACATTGGAAAATGGATTGATGAAAATAGTACGCTATGCTTCTGAAAATCCTGCCAGGATTTTTGGATTTTCTTCAAAAGGCGCTATTGAGATTGGCAAAGACGCAGATTTGACCATTATAGACACTGATAATGATTGGATCGTACAAAAAAAAGATTTATTCAGTAAATGCGGCTGGTCTGCCTATGAAGGAATGAAGTTGATCGGCAGACCCATTTCTACTTTTTTAAGAGGCGAAAAAGTGTATGAAAGCGGTTCCATTATTAGTAAACCAAATGGTAAATGGTTACGAAAAAAGATATGAAAAATAAACTGTATGGTAAACAGACAGAACAGTCATTAGAAAACTTTCCGTTTCCGTATCATAAGGTTTCTTTGAATTTGATTTATAGCGTAACGTTAGTAAAAAAAGCCGCAGCGTTAGCTAATAAAAAAATAGGGGGACTCACGAACGATAAGGCAAAAGCAATTGTTAAAGCCTGCGATGAAATTCTGAAAGGAAAATATGACGATCAGTTTGTTACTCCGGCACTGCAGGGAGGTGCGGGAACCTCGATCAATATGAACGTGAACGAAGTTCTAGCGAATTTGTCACAAACTCATGCTA